>DASUBC010000029.1:0-8035 GCA_035763465.1 Thermomicrobiales bacterium | reverse complement strand
CCTACCCCATGCAGCGCCACCTGCCGCGCGCTCTGCCCGGCGGCGATTTTCAGCAGCGCCGCGCACCGCTCCCGGAAGTAGGGGCGGGGGTCGCGGTCGCGCGCCCGGACCAACGCCGTCCGCTCCGCCGCGCTCAATGCCAGGGTAGATGGACGCATGGCGACCTCCTGCTCACTCGCCCCCCACGTTACCATGCCCCGGTTAAGTTCGCCACCGCCATCAATCCGGGTAGGAGTTCACGGTTCAGGGCAGCGCGGCGTCGGTGAGGAGTTGGCGGCAGGCGTGGAAGGGATTGCGCCCTTCCGCGGACCAGGTGCCGAAGAGGGTGGCGAGGGTCATCTTGGTGTCACTCCCCTCCTCGGAGCGCGTGCCACCACTGATCTTGCGGCAGGTGACCAGATGCCGGAGCGCCCGCTCTGCGGCGTTGTTGGTGGCGGGAATCGCCGGGTCGAGCACAAACTCGAACAGCGCGGGGCAATAGTCGCTGATGCGCTGACTGAGCACCCGCTGGGGCGCGGTCAGTTGCCCCAGATACGGCTGGGCATGAACACGGGCTTCCATCTCGTAGGTGCGCTGCGCCTGACGCCGCGCCGCGCTGCCGTCTGACCCCCGCGCGGTGGCCTGGGCGCGGCGATAGAGGTCACGCAGCCCCGCGACCCAGGCGGCGAGCGCGTGGTCGGTCGGGTGGCGCGCGACCAGGTCGTCGGCATCCCGCAGCAGGTGCGCCCAGCAGCGCTGCTGCACCCCAGGGTAGTGGTCGTAGGCGGCGTAGAAGTCGCTCACCAGCACCCCATCGAAGCGGTCGCCCAGCACCTCGTCCAGCACCGCTTTGGTGCGCTTCGCCCGGGTGAAGTACCGTGCCTCTGGCGTCGAAAAACTCCAAACGTAGCCATTGACGCCGTCCTCGCGCCAGCCGGTCTCATCGGCATTCACGACCGCGCTGCGCCGGATCTGCCGCAGGATGCCGTCTACCGTGGTTGCCCCGCTGGTCGTGACCTGCTTGAGCGCGTGAACCAGCGCGCCGACGCTCAGATGCACGCCATGGAAGGTCGTCAGATACCATTGAATGGTTCGCAGCGGCCAGCGGCCGGCCTCGCGGAGCGTGGCGATCAGGCTGACCAGCCCCACCCCCAGCCGCGAGTGTCCCACGATCACCCCGGCCAGTGCGGTGCTGGGCGTCCGCGACCGCTGGCAGCGTGGACAATACCGCGTCACGAAGACATGCTCGGTCACTGTCACTGGTGCCGGGGGCGGCACCTCGATCACCTCACGCGTCCATTTGACACTCCCGCCGTGCAGCGGATGGTCGCAGTCGGGGCAGCATTCCAGCGCGTGCAGCACGCGCGCCGTGGGCACCATCCGCGCCCGCGCCTGGTTCGCCGCCCGCCGCTTGCGGACCACCTTCACCGACGCCGCCCGGGCAGACCCCAGTGTGTTCCCCGCCAGCCCCAGCGGCTTGGTCGGCGGCGGCCGGTCCTCCAACTCGCGCACCCGCTGCGCCAACTCGCCGACCTGCTGCATCAACTCGCCAGCGGTCGCCTCGGCTGCGGCCAGCAACTCCTGCGCCCGGGCGAGCTGCGCCGCCTGCGCGGCCAACTGCTCCCGCTGCGCCAGCACCAACTGGATGAGCGCATCCCGATCGGCCCGATACAAGTCCATCATGCGCTAATTCTACCAGCACTCCCTGAACCGTGAACTCCTACCAATATGGCGCTTGCGCGGCTTGCCGCGCGACCCTATGCTGTGCCACATAAGTGCATGAGGAACGGCCTCTTATGGCGTATAGCTGGCCGGGCGGAGAGCTCCGGCGCGGAAGGAGCGGCTGGCGTGGACGTGACTGACTTCGCGCGCTCGTTTGTCACTTTCTTTGGTAACAATCAGGGGAACATCGCGCGTATCCAGGTTGACGCGGCCTGCACCATCACCGAGAGCGGCACGGGCGAGACGACGACTTACTACCTGATCGCGCCCTGCCGCGCCGAGCGGATGTACCTCGCTACCAGCCTGCTCCAGCTGCCGAACTACGAGTTCTGCGGCATCTTCACCACTACCGAGTGCCTCATCATCCGCACGCACTGGCGCAGCGACCGCGATAACCGCGAGTACGGGCGCAACAACGTGCGCTTCGCGGACGTGCGGATTGACGTCCACACCGCGCGAGCGCGGGAACTCGCCATGGCCGGAGAGGTTGTCGCGGCGACGCTGGGCAACGCGCCGCTGGTCGCCCGCACGGCACTGGAGTCTCCCCACGGCCAGTTGTCGGCACTGCTGGAATACCCGGTGAAGACGATGAATGTGCTGCCGCCAGAGACGCGCTTCCAGGTTGATACTGGCCCTATCCTGCTGCCCGACTTCGCCTCGCCGGCGACCAGGCCGATCGAACGCTTCGACCTGGCCTATGCGGTCTATCACGAGTTCGATAAAGCCGAGTTCATCCTGCGCCGCCCCGTCTCTCTTGCCGGTGACGGCGACAATTCGGCCGGCGCGGTGACTGATTACTCCGTGGTGATGGAAGTTGCCGCGCGGCATAATCTCTTTGCGCTGCTGGGCTAACATGAAGCAACACCTTCACGGCTATTGACGCCCTATGCCGGCGCTGCTATATTGGCCCCATCACATTGATGGGGCCAATATGTGCGGGAAGCGAGGCTGGTTCGCGTGGTCAATTACGAACGAGGTGTCTGAACCAGGCATGAGCAGGCGTGCGGATGGTATCAATCAAGCCGGCGGGGACACACGCCCTCTGGAAGCCCTGCCGAATAGTGCCAATGGCGGCGCCGTTCAGCCGTCTGCCGAGTCACTGGCAGATCGCCTCACCGCCCAGGCAGGGCGCGGTCAGACGCACGCGCCGCTGGACACCCTACCGCACCTGGCCCCGCCGAAGTCTGGCCGCCGCACAGGTCAGGTCGCCGAGGCGCTGAAACGCTACATTCTCATGAATCACCTGCCCGCCGGTACGCGGCTGCCGACGGAGCGCGAACTGGCGGATACTCTGCTGGTAGGGCGCAATCTCGTGCGCGAGGCGCTTAACTCACTGGTCGCGCTCGGCCTGGTCGAGAAGCGACAGGGAAGCGGCATCTACGTGCGCGGCTTCGATGCCGAGCATCTCGCCGAGCAACTCAGTTATGGCCTGCGCGAAGATGGGGTCTACTGGCGGCACCTCTTCGAGGCGCGCGTCGAACTCGAAGTCATGGTCGCGCCGCTGGTGGCGCGGCGCATCACCGCCACCGGGTTGGCGCAGTTGAACGACTTACTCGACGACATGCGCAGGACGCTCGAACACGGGCAGAGCCAGGCGCGGGCCGATCTCGCCTTTCATCAGGCGTTGATCGGGTATTGCGGCAATCCGGTGCTGGAACGCATTGGCAGCACGGTCGTCTCTGAACACTTCCGCTATACGGCGTCACTCAGCCTGCGCCTGGTTCTGGCGAGTACGCCGGACACCATCGCCAACCACGAGCCGCTGCTCGCTGCCCTCGCGGCCAGAGACGAAGCCGCCAGTGCGACGGCGATGCGCTATCACTTTCGGATGATTCAGGCGCTGATGAGCCAGGCAGGCGGTGTGCCGGAGCAAGACGCCACCGACACAAGCGATCGAGCGGAGTGAACGCGCGGCACGGGCGTAAAACTGCTGGGAGGTACGCATGTATCGCGTTGCCAAGCACGCCGGGGTCGGCAACATCGTCGTGGAAGAAGCGCCGCTGCCGGCCATCGGGCCGCGCCAGGTGCTGGTCCGCAACCAGCGCAGCCTGATCAGTCGTGGCTCGGAGATCGGGCGGCGATATCTGCGTCCGGAAGAGATCGATCCGGCGATCATGGGCTATTCGTCCGCCGGCATCATCGAGCAGGTCGGCGCGGCAGTCCGCGAGGTCGCCGTCGGCCAGCGCGTCACCGTTGTCGCGCCACACGCCGAGTACGTGGTGGGCGACCTGGACAGCGCCGTCGTCGGCGCATTGACCGTATTGCCGGATGGGCTGTCGTTCGACGACGCGACCTTTCACGGTCTGGTCACGGGCGCGCTGATGTGGGCCGACGTGCCAGGTATTCAGCCTACCGATACGGTCGTGATTCTCGGCCAGGGGTTGGTCGGCAATCTGGTCATGCAGGCGGTGCGTGCCCACCACCCTGCCCGCGTCATCGCGGTGGACGCGCTCGACCTGCGCTGCCAGCTGGCGCGCGAACTTGGTGCGGACGTCGTCATCAACGCGGGCACGGACGACCCGGTGCAGGCGGTGCGCGACCTGACCGATGGACAGGGCGCTGACCTCGTGATTGACTGCGTCGGCGGACAGGCGGGCCTGCGCTCCTTCGCGCAGGCGCAGGACATGTGCCGGCCCTTCGGCACCATTCACCTGATCGCCCTGTATCACGGCGCCTCGCTGCCGCTCGACGCCGGTAAGATTCAGCGCCGGCGGTTACTGGGCGGCTACTACAACGACACGCCGCGCGCCCCCTACACGGCGCGGGCGCTGACTGCGATGCAGACCGGCGCGATCGCCGTCGCGCCGCTGCTGACGCACCACTTTCCCTACACGGCGGCGAAGGAAGCGTTCGATCTGCTCTACGAGCACAGCGACCAGGCGCTGGGCGTGATTTTGACCTGGCCGGAATGACACTGTTGCACGTTGGCAAGTTCCAGGTTGCAAGTTCTTGGCAATTCAAGGCATTGCGAACTAGCGCAGCGCCTGCTGGCTCCAAACTTGTAGCCTGCAAACCTGCAACCTGTAACCGGAGTAGTAGCCATGACGACGGTCTATCGCGCGGCGATCATCGGCACGGGGCGGATCGGTAGCACCTACGATGATGAGGTGGTGGACCGGCGCGAGCCGGCGTTCTACCAGGGCGAGGTGCGTCATTCCGGTCTCTACACCGTGCTGCCAGTGAACCACGCGGGCGCGTATACGACGACGCCGGGCTATACGCTGATCGCGGCGGCGAATCGCGGCGAGGAGAAGTTGCGGGCGTTCGGCGACCGCTGGGGCGTGCGGGCGCTCTACAGCGACTTCCGCGCGCTGCTGCGCGAGGAACGGCCGGACATCGTGTCGGTCTGCACGCAATCGCCGGAGAAAGCGGAGGTTGTCGTCGCGGCGGCGGCGGCGGGCGTCAAGGCGATCGTGGTCGAGAAGGCGTTCGCCACCAGCATGGCAGAAGCCGACGCGATGCTGGCAGCCTGCGCGCGGCACGGCGTCGTGCTGGCGGTCAACCACCCCAATCGTTTCAGTCCGCTGATGCGCGAGGCCAAGCGGCTGATTGCCGACGGCACGATCGGCGATCTCGGCACGGTGGCCGCCTACGCGGTCGGCGGGATGCTGCACACCGGCACGCACACCTTCGATCTGCTGCGCTACTGGGCAGGCAACGTCGTGACGCTCGACGCGCGGATTCCGGACTACGTGCCCGGCAACGACCTGCCCGCGACTGGCACGCTCCAATTCGCCAGCGGTGCCAGCGGCTTCTTCGACCACGCCCACCGGGTGCAGCCGGGTTACGAGGCGCGCGGCACGCGGGGGCGCGTCGTCGCGTCCTCGCTGGTCGGCGATGGCTGGCTCTACCGGCACCACCCCTTCGTGCCCGAGAGTGCCCGGCGTTACCCTGACCAGCTGACGGTCACGCCGATCGGCACGGCGCCGCACGACTTGAGTACGACCCAGCGCCTATTCGTGGAATTGCACGACACACTGACCAGCGGCATACCCTTTTGCTCGACCGGGCAGGATGGCGCGGCGGCGCTCGAACTCGGCCTCGCCTGCCACCTGTCGCAGCGCGAGCAGGCGCCCGTCGCGTTGCCGCTGGCGGACCGGACGCTGCGGGTGGGGAATCGGTAACACGAAGTCGAAGGTCGGAAGGTCGAAAGTCGAAAGTCTCTCCGGTCAGCCTGGCAGTTTACCTGTGAACCCTGTTTGGTGGAAAGCAACTGCCTGATCGCGAGCGACTTTCGACCTTTGACCTTCAGACATTCGACCAGCGTGAGGAGGCGACCGCGCGATGGAAATGACCGACTTCGGTAATTCGTACATGACCTGGTCAGTGCCGCACGATCCGAGCGACCAGCGGCAGCCGGGACACACGCCGTGGGGGAATAGCGCGCGGATTCTGCTCGATGCGCGCTGCACGATCACCAATACGGCGACCGGCGCAACGGACGATTTCTATCTCGTCGTGCCCTGCCGCACTGAGTGGATGTACCGGGACGACCGCCTCTTTCAAGTGCCAAGCGGCGAGTATCGCGAGGTCTTCTCCGCGACCCGGCGGCTCAACCTCGGGAAGCGCATGACGGTTGAGGATGAGCTGCCGCGTTCGATCCCGGCCAAGATGCGGAATGAGCCGACGCCGGGTGCTGTCCGGACGGTAGGTCTGACCGCGCTCGATTTCACCATTGGCACTTTCCCAATGGTGACGGCGCTGACGACCGATGCGGACGTCGTCACCGCGACACAGGAGAATCTACCGCTCAACGGCGTGACCGAAATCTGGAATGAGGAACGGCATCTCCATGCGGTGCTCGAATACCCGATCAAGACGATGAACTTCCACCCTGAGCGGCGGCGTTTCCAGGTTGATACCGGCCCGCTGATCGTGCCGGACCTGGCGGCCGATGAGGAACACTGGATGGATACGTTCGCGTTGGCGCATATCAACTACAACACCTTCGATCGCGCCGAGTTCATCTGCCGCCGTCCGACGCCGCTGCTGGTGGATGGCCGGGAGGTCGCGCAGATTCTGCATTACGACGAGGTGCGCGTGCTGCCGGCGCGGCATACGCTTCTCTGCGGGGGCGAATTGCCGCGCGGCCGGTAGTGGACAGGGCGTGAGGAACATGACATAAGGAACGCAACATGGCCATTACTGGCAGGCAACTCGTCTTTCAGTCCGACCGCACCGTCACGGTGGAGGAATACCCGGTCCCGGCGCCGGAGCCGCGCCAGATTCTGGTCGAAGTCGCGCGCAGCTGCGTGAGCGCGGGCACGGAGATGAACTTCTTTCGTGATCACCCGCCAACCGGCCCGCTCCAGCGCGCCACGCTCGGCTACATGACGGTCGGGCGCGTCGTGCAAGTCGGCGCGGATGCCGGGGACTATGCGCCGGGCGACCGGGTGCTGACCTGTGGGCATCATTGCAGCCACTGGCTCGTGGACCTCGACGATCCGGGGTCGTCGCGCTGGTATATCGCCCACATAGCGGACGCGATACCGGACGACATGGCGGGCTTCGCGATCCTCGGCGACGTCGCGCTGCATGGCGTCCGGCGGGCCAGGCTGCAAATTGATGAAGCTGTGGCGGTCTTTGGTGCGGGTATCGTCGGGCAACTGACGATCCAGTTCGCGCGACTCTCCGGCGCGTATCCCATTGTCGTGGTGGACCTCTACGATTCCCGCCTCGACCTGGCGCGGCAAAGCGGCGCAACCCATGTCGTCAATCCGGCCCGCGACGACCCGGTGCGCGCAATCAAGGAAATCACTGGTGGTGGCGCGCAGGCGGTCTTTCATTGCGCGCCCGCCGCCCAGGTGTTACAGACGGCGCTGGCGGCGGCGGCGGACCGTGGCAAAATCGTGCTCACGGGCAGCGCGCCCGGTACGGCGGAGATCGGGCTGCAAGTCGAACTGCTGCGCCACGAATTGTCGATCATCGGCGTGTACGAAACTGGTCTGACGGCGCCGCACCCCTACTGGCCCTGGACGCGCCAGCGGAACCGGCAAGCCTGCCTGCGGCTGCTGGCGACAGGGCAATTGCGACTTGACCAGCATATCACGCACGTTGTGCCATTTACCGACGCAGGGGCGATCGTGGATATGATGCTTCATGGTAGTGGCGACGAGTGGATGGGAGTAGTGTTTCGATGGGATTGACCGGCAACCCGCAGGTCAGTGGCGACCAGTGGTGGCGCATGGGGCCAGTCCGCGCTTTGCTTCAGGGTGTGGAACCGGTGCGCTGGGTCTTCGCGGGCGATAGCATTACGCATGGCGCCGCCCACACGATCGGCTGGCGCGACTATACCGAGCTGTTCGGCGAGCGCGTGCGCTGGGAGTTGCGCCGG
>DASUBC010000028.1:0-4546 GCA_035763465.1 Thermomicrobiales bacterium | reverse complement strand
GTCTTGCCGCCGATCACCAGGCCGTCAATCTTCGCGTCTACCGAGCCGCCCCGGTCCACGCTCTCCAGCATCAACTGCTTGACCTTGTTGGCCGCCTGCGCGCTGACCGGCGTCTGCCAGGTCTTGGGCTTCGCGCGCCTGATTGTCTTACCGTCGGGCGAGCGGATTTCCCCGACGAGGTACGGCTGGGGCATCTTCCCGTCATTCGCCATCGCCGACGCCACCAGCGCCATCTCCATCGGCGTCATCAGCAGTTCGCCCTGGCCGAAGCCGGTGTCCGCCAGCGCCGTTTTGCTCGACAGGTAATTCGGATCTTCCGAGAGGCGGCTGGGCACGACCGGCAGATCGGGCTTGTTGCCCGGTAGGATCGTGCCGAAGGGGATCGGCTGGCCGATGCCGAAGCGCTTGGCGTAGTCGTCCATCCGCACCGTGCCGAGATCGTTGACCGCGACCTGCGCGAAGACGACGTTCAGCGAGTAGAGATAGCCTTCGGTGAGCGTGTAGTTGTCCTTGACCGGCGCGGGCCGGTTCAACTCCACGATCTTGTGGCCGTCAATGACGATTTCGCCAGGGTCGGAGTACACCCGGTCTACCGACGTGACACCGGCATCGAGCGCGGCGGAGGCGGTGATCGTCTTGAAGATCGAGCCGGGCACATAGAGACCCTGCGTCACACGCAGGAGCAGCGGATCGCGCGCGTCCGGCGCCGTCACCGCCGCCCAGTAGGCTCTGGCCCGCGCGACCTCTTGCTGGGTGTCCTTGCGCGGGTCGAGCACCAGTTGCTGCGGGTCAATGTGCGGGTCGGAGGCCATCGCCAGCACCGCGCCGGTACGCGGGTCGAGCGCGACGACCGCGCCGGGCCGTCCGGCCAGGCCCTGTTCCGCCGCGTGTTGCAGGGTGGGGTCAAGCGTCAGCACCAGGTCGTTGCCGACAAGCGGGCGGTGCAACAGGTCACGCTGGAGGGTGACGAAGGGGTTGTCGCCGGCGGCGCCGGTCAGGTAATCGTCGAATTGGGCTTCCAGCCCCGTCGTGCCGTAGAGGGCCGGACTGTAGTAGCCGGTGAGGTAGGAACTATCCTTCGCCGGATAGGTCCGCATGAAGGTGCCGTCCGGCATTTGCTCGACCCCGGCCATCACATTGCCTACCCGGTCCACGATCCGGCCGCGCTGGCGTGTCTCCTCCTGCAAGAGCAGGCGCGGGTTCGCCACGATGTCGCCGCTGGCCGTCGTGCGCGTGGTGGTCGCCAGTTCGTCGCCGCGGATGACTTGCAGGCGCACCAGGTGAATGCTGGTGAGTAAGAATGCGACGCCGAGCAGCGTGCCGAGGCGCACGACCGTCCGGTTGAACGTGGGGAGGTCGTCGGGCAGGCGCGGCCAGAGCAGGATGGTAAAGAAGGGTGCGCTCGCGGCTAGCGCCAGCAGCCAGCGCACGTCCGTATTCCCCTGCCGCTGGATGATGCCGAGCGCGAGGACCGCCGCCGCCGCCAGCAGCGCCCCGAAGCGCAGCAATCCATCGCCAATGCCACCGCCAAGTCCGTCGTCAACCACGCTGTTTGTCCTCGTAGTAGAGAGTAGGGAGTAGGGAGTTGCTGAGGGAAAGGCAATCGCCTTCTTTCGAGACGTAACTACTCTCTACTCCCTACTCTCTACTGTCATGAGCGCAACGCGCCGCGCTTGGGGTCGGAGATATAGAGCAGCAGCCCGACCAGCACGAAGTTCGTAATGAGCGAGGTGCCGCCATACGAGATGAAGGGCAGGGTGATGCCGGTGAGCGGGATGAGGCGCACGACGCCGCCGACGATAATCAGCGCCTGCATCGCCAGAATCGTCGTCAGGCCGACCGCGACGAGGCGCGCGAAGCCGTCGGCCGCGCGCAAGGCGATATACAGCCCCCGGTACGTCAGCAGCAGGTAGAGCGCCAGCACACCGAGCGTGCCGAGTAGCCCCAGTTCCTCACCGATGGCGGCGAAGACGAAGTCGGTCTGAATGGCCGGCACCAGGCCGGGATGGCCGTAGCCCAGCCCGCTGCCGAACAGCCCGCCCGAGGCGAGCGCGTACTGCCCCTGAATGATCTGAAAGCCGCTGCCCAGGCCGACGCGCCAGGGGTCGAGCCAGGTGGTGACGCGCACCGCGACGTGTGGCACCAGGCGATAGGCCAGGTAGCCGCCCGCCGCGAACGCGACCAACCCGGCGAACACGTAGATGAATCGCCCCGACGCGACATAAAGCATCGTCAGGAAGATAGTGAAGAAGAGGAGCGCCGTGCCGAAGTCGTTCTGCACGATGACGATCAAGAGAGACATCCCCCACATGGCGCCTAACGGCAGGAGATACGGGATCGGCGGCAAGCGCAGCGGGCCAAGCCGGTAGTCGGACGCCAGCAGTTCGCGTTTATCGTCGAGATAGGCGGCCATGAAGAAGACAAGCAGCAACTTGGCGAACTCACCTGGCTGCACCTGAATCGGGCCGAGGATGATCCAGAGTTTCGCGCCGTTGATGTCGGTGCCGATGAGCATCGTCAGCACCATCATCCCGATGGCGGAGAGGCCGAGCAGGTATTTGTAGCGCCGCAACATGTGCAACTGGTGAAAGAGCGCCACGGTGGCCCACATCAGCAACAGGCCAATGGCGAGGTAGATGACCTGGCGCTGGGCGATCTGCCCCAGCTGTTCCCGCGCCAGAATTGGTTGCAGCCGCTGAATGACGATCAGCCCCAGCCCGGCCATCGTCGCGACGATCGGCAAGATGAGTTGATCGCCCTGGAAACCGATCGCGCTGAACCAGAGATTCATGGCGTAGAGCATGGCGACGTAGGCCAGGCTGACCCAGATATCGCGCCAGGTGAACTGCGTATCGCCGCGCGGCACCAGGAAGATCGTCAGCAAGCCGACGACGGCCATCAGCGAGGGGACGATCAGCAATTGAAACTCGGTGAAGCGAAACCGGCGCAGCGCCGTCCGCAGTCCACCGCGCCGCCGGGTGGCGACCTGGGGCTGCTGGGCGGGCGATTCGGTCGCCTGTGCGCGCTGGCCCATCGCGGCGCCCGTCAGTCCTGCTGGCGCGTGGGATGCGGCAGGTGGCCGTTCGAGGGAGGACAGAAGTGTGGGCCGCCGGTCAGCGGCGTGCCGCACATCGGGCAGCGCGGCCGGCCGCCGGCGACGATGCCGGCGATCTGCTCGCTCAACCGGCGGAATTGCGCGCGCCGGATCAGGCAGCGCAGCGTCGGCGGCCCTTCGGGGTCGCCCTCGATGTCGTGCGCTTGCAGCAGGCAGAGTCGCTGTTCGGCTTCATACCCCAGCGCCAGTTGCCCGATCTTGAATTCGGCGGTTGGCGCGTCCATGAGCGGCGCGGTTGGTTCCGGTGGGTGGGGCGCGATATCGAGCCGTTTGAGGCGCTGAGAGCCGACATGCGCCAGCAGGCGTTCAATCGCGTCGCCCAGCGCCTGAATCTGCTCCTTCTCGATCCAGAGCACGGCGGTTTCCCCGCGTTCGTTGCCCAGAATCAAGCGGAAGGTGCGCTGGCCGGGTTGGCCGATTGCCTCGGCTTCCAGCCGGTTCAGTGTCGCAAAATCGTAGCGTACGTCGTCCATGCGTTCCCCTGTGGCGCGAGTGGCTGCTTTAGGAACGGCTGCGCCATGAGCCGCGCCCCTCCGTGCGCCATGTCGCGCCTTTCCAGCAACTTAAGATAGCATGGTCGCCAGTTGCCTGCCAGCGCGCGGGCGAACGGCGGCGTATCAGGGCAGAGGGGAGCCTGGCGGGCGGTGGCCCCGGATTGCAATCCGGGCCTGGACACACCCGACCCACCTGCGTGGGTGCCCCGGTGACGAAGTCCGCTGCGCGGACTGGCGGCAGACCCCCGCCGGGCGCGCCCACACGCTGGTAGATTACAGTGTGCGGCGCGCACTTCGCCACACGCAGTGTGCCCAGCACGGGATTTCAATCCCGTGCCCATCCCGCCAGGCCCCCACGCTGCATCGCTATGAGGAGAGGTGACAGGTGGTTGAGGACTCGGTTTGAAAGGAAGGTGTGATGACAGCCCCACAGGCGCAGCGACCGAATGTGCTCCTCGTGACCGTTGACCAGTGGCCGGGCGCGCTGCTCGGCTGCGCCGGTCACCCGGTGCTCCAGACGCCGACTCTCGACCAGCTCGCGCGCAACGGCGTCCGTTACACGCGCGCTTACTCCGAAAGCCCGATCTGCATCCCGGCACGCCGGACGCTGCTGACCGGCACGGACACGCGCACGCACGGCGACCGCGTCTTCAACACCGTGCGCCCCTGGCCGCACGAACTCACGAGCCTGCCGCAAGCCTTCCGCGAGGCGGGCTACCAGGCGTACGCGGTCGGGAAGCTGCACGTCTACCCGCCCCGCGACCGGATCGGCTTTGACGACGTCTTGCTGGC
The DNA here is from genome assembly GCA_035763465.1 of Thermomicrobiales bacterium. GTDB lineage: Bacteria > Chloroflexota > Chloroflexia > Thermomicrobiales > CADCWN01 > DASUBC01. The sequence goes on along the minus strand of DASUBC010000028.1, from coordinate 145 downwards.
CGAGGAGGGCCGGCCGCACCTGGGCACGATTGACGACTACGATCTCTTCCTCGCGGATCGGGGCTACCCCGGCCAGCAGTTCGCGGGTGGGATGAACAACAACAACTACCTGCACCGCTCCTGGCACCTGCCGGAAGAGTGCCAC
>DASUBC010000027.1:0-5233 GCA_035763465.1 Thermomicrobiales bacterium | reverse complement strand
TCGCTCGGCAATTGCGGCCATCGCCGTGTACCTCCTCGCCGTTTCGCGCGCCGTATTTCATTGCTCGCCGCGACGCATACGCGCTGTTCGCCTCGACCAGCCACGGCCAATCGGGTCACTCATTCTACCGCAACGACCTATCGGCTGGAACCATCGTCTCCATCGAGACCCAGCAATACCGGAGAATGTTGCACGATACATACCACCGCCCCGCCGCCCGAAGATCGTCATCTTCTGTATGAGCATTACGTAAAGCGGTATGCAGTCATTTCCGTCGCCCCATGATGTACTCGCGCGTTCGACCAGGCGTCGGCGCGAAAAGTGCTGGCATGGCTGGCTCCTGTGCCAACAGTGTTGCATACATCGCTGGCGCAATGATGAAGAAGACGGGCGTTCTATCTGTCAAACTGCTCAGTAGCGGTTGTAGAGGAGGGCACGCTTCACTTTCCCGATCGCCTGGGTCACCTTGATGTGACGCGGGTAGGCGTCGGTGCATTCGCCGTCGCTGATCCACAGGATACCGCCCTGCGCCGCGCCGGTGTGCGACCGCACGGGGTAGAGCATCGAAATGACCGCGACGTCGGCCAGATCCGCCAGTTGCACCGCCGCCAGCATGTCCGCGCCGCCCGCGCCGACGATGATGGCGTCGTGCTTGTGATAGAGATGATCGATGTCAGGTGTCAGGGGTTGCGGTACTCGTTAGCAGCCGTGCGCTCCTCTCAGTACCGCGCCACCCCTGACCTCTCTCATCTCGTATCAGCGCACACCCGCCTGGGCCAGTACGTCGCCCATGCGCGCGATCGCCTTTGAGATATTCTCGCGCGAGTTGGCGTACGAGAGGCGCAGATGGCCTTCGCCGTAACGCCCGAATGCCGTGCCCGACAGGCAGGCGACCCCCGCCTCGTTCAGCAATAGGTCGGCCAGGTCGGCCGCGCTGCGTCCGGTGCCGGTGATACGGGGGAAGGCGTAGAACGCGCCCTCCGGCGTCAGGCACTCCACGCCCGGCAGATTGTTGAGACCGGCGACGATCAGGTCGCGCCGTGCGCGGAACTCGGCCAGCATCCGGTCTACGGAGTCCTGCGGCCCGGTGATCGCTTCAAGGCCCGCCCACTGAGTGGCGGCGTTGACGCACGAGTTCGAGTTCACCTGGAGACGCGCGATCGCCTCGGCGAGGTCGGGGCGCATGACACCGTAGCCGAGGCGCCAACCGGTCATCGCGTACGTCTTGGAGAAGCCATCGAGGATAATCGTCCGCTCGGCCATGTCCGCCTCGGCCGCGATCGAGGCGAACGTGCCGCTATACAGGAGACGCGAATAAATCTCGTCGCTGAGAATCATCACGTCCGGCCGCTCGCGCAGAATATCGGCCAGCCCGGCGATGTCCTGCGGCGTCAGCACGCCACCGGTGGGATTGGCGGGCGAGTTGATGATGACCAGTTTGGTGCGCGGCGTCAGGCCCGCCTTGAACTCGTCCAGGTCGAAGCGGAAGCTGTTTTCCTGCCGCAGCGGGACGAAGACCGGCTTGCCGCCGACGAAGTCCACCATAGACTCATAGATCGGGAAGGCGGGGTTCGGCATCAGGACTTCGTCGCCCTCGTTGACCAGCGCGAGAATGACGAAGAACATGATCGGCTTGCCGCCCGGCGTCACGACGACCTGCGCCGGGTCAATGGGGATGCCCCGGCTCTGCGCCACGTCCGCCGCGATCGCCGCGCGCAGTTCGGGGATGCCCGGCGCGGGCGTGTAGTGCGTCTGCCCCGAACGCAACGCCCGGCAGCCCGCCTCGATGACATTCTCCGGCGTATCGAAATCCGGCTCACCGATCTCCAGGTGAATGACCTCGCGCCCCTGCGCCTCCAGCGCCTTCGCCTTCGCCAGCACCGAAAACGCCGTCTCCGTGCCCAGCCGGTTCATCCGCTCCGCGAGTTGCATGTGCCGACCTCCTTTAACCTCTGATGATCGGTGTCAAGAGCCAGGTTCCACTCTATCGAGATTATGCCTGCGTTCCGCCCATTTCCAAGGGCGGCAGAGTAATCATAAAGGTCCAGGGGGAATCTTGTCGCTCGCGCCCCGGCCGCCCGTCGGTGATCGTCAGCGTCAGTGTTCGCGCGAGAGCGTCGAGCGCGGGGGCGAAGAGATAGGCGAAGCGCCATTCACGCTGCCCGCTCACGCCGCCGCCCGTACCGCCATACCGGATTGCTGCATAGTGTCCACCGCGATCATCCGCGCCCACCACCGAGACAGTGCGCAGGTCCAGCGACATCAACTGGTCGTAGATACGTAATGTGGCGATAAACCCGCCGTCGTAGCGTTCGACGGCGATGCATGTGAGCACCACGTCGTTAGCCAGCGCTTGTTGCACGACCGGAACGACCTGGTGGAGTTCGCCGAGCGCTTGAAAAAGGTGCGGGTCGCGCAGCAGTTCGATTTCCACGCCGGCGCTGCCGCTATCCAGCTGTCCGAGCACCTGGCTGATCTCCGTACGAATGCGCTCCAGGCTAACGCCAAGGCCCTCCAGGACCCCGGCGGCGATGCCGTCACCTTCCCGAACAATACCGAGCAGCAGATGCTCGGTGCCGATATAGTGATGGTTCAGCCGCCGCGCCTCGTCCACGGCCAGTTCGAGCACCTTCTTGGTGCGTGGCGTCACCTTGATGTCGCCTACGATCATCGTCGTGCCGCGACCAATGAGCCGCTCCACCGCCGCGCGCACATCCGACAATTCGACGCCAAGATTGGTGAGCACGCGCGCGGCAACGCCATCGCCCTCGCGCACCAGGCCAAGGAGCAGATGCTCGGTGCCAATGTAGCTGTGGCCCAGCCGCTGCGCTTCCTCCTGCGCCAGCGCCAGCACCCGCCGCGCGCGTACGGTGAACTTCTCAAACTTATCGGCCATCGAGGCTCCTCCCCCGCGCAACATCGCTAGCTGGTCTGCCAGAGTTCACCCAGGCGCTCGACTACCGCCCGCGCGATCAGCGTCTGCCCGGCCAGGTTCGGGTGCAGGCCGTCGGGCAGCAGCAAGTCCGGGTTCGCCGGGCGGCCGAAGCGCGACTGCACATCCACGCAGGGGTCGGGCTGCCGGCGCACGGTGGCGGCGATGGCCGCGAGGTCGTCGTTGCGCCAGGAGAGTTGCTGGCCTGATAGGAAAGGGTCGGCCGCGATCGCCGCCTCGACCACTGTTGCGGGCGTGAGCCAGAGCCAGCGGGCGGCGGTCTGCGTGGCGGCGAAGTGCCGCAGCGCCATCAGATTGCGCTCCGTCTCGTCCAGACTGACGAGCGTCTTAGCCGGCCGCTGCCCGTGCCGCCGTGCGTCGTTCGTGCCGCCCAGGCAGAGCACCCAGGCTGGCTGTTGCGCCGCGACCTCAACGAAGCGCGCCAGCATTTGCGCCGTCGTTTCGCCGGAGACGCCGGCGTTGACGACGACAATCCCATCAGTACCGCGCCGCAATTCGAGCAGGTGTCGCAGAATCTCTAGCCACGATTGCAGATCGTCGGTGATGCTGTCTCCCAACCCGACGACGACCGCACGGGGCGCGAACGGCAGGCGGTCTACGCGCAGGGCAAACGCAGGCTCGGCAAGCAGTTCGCGCGCCGCCCCGCGCGCGTTCTCCGCAAACCGCGCCCGCTGCTTGTGGTAGCCGGCGACATCGAGGCCGTACAGCCCCGCCAGCAAGTCTTCGCTCACTACCGGCATGTGCGCCAGCAGTTTCTCATTGTGGTTGAACTGGATCAGGCGCGTCAGATCGGTGGGCGACAATGCACTGCTCATCGCTGATTTCTCTCCTGACGCTCGCCGGTCGTCATACCACCGGCGCAGTCACAATCGGCAGCGTCAGCAGCGCGTGCGGCACGATCAGCACGTCGGCGCGCGGTCCGCACCGCTCGGCGACCAGCGTGAATGCCTCATCCATCGTCGCGCACGGCACGAGGTGCGCGCGCCGGACCAGCTCTGGATCGTGCGCGCCGACAATCGCCACCGTGCAGTGCGCCAGCACCTTCGCCAGAATGTAGGCGCGCTGCTGGCCCGGCGGGTAGCCATGCGCCAGCGCGTCGGCGATCACCTCGCGCGGGTCGCTCGCCTCACTGAGCGCGCGGTAGAAGCGTTGCTCGCCCGCGCCCTGTCCCGCGCCTTCCGGCAGCGATGCAGGCACGATCAGCACGCCACCCTCGCGCACCACCGGCGTCGGCGCAAAGTGCAGATACGACGCCGCGCGCGACGCTTGATAGAGATTGACGTCCTTCGGCCAGCCAACACCAGCCACAGCGGCATCGTACTGATGCGGAATTGGCGTGGTGTAGAGTCCCTGTGCCACATCCGCAAGGTGGTCGTGGACAGCGACCGGGTCACCGGCCGCCACCGCGACGATCTGGCCGGCGTCGTCCAGCACCACGTTGATGACGAAGCGCAGCCCAGCGCGCCGCGCGGCCTCGCGACAAATCGCCTGGAACGGGTTGCCATCAATCCGTCCCAGGCGCGTGCCCGGCTCCTCCAGCATCTGCGGCCCGTGCGTAAAGGCGATCGTCGCCTCGCCGCCGCAGCCGATCGCCAGCGTCTTCCCACCGCCGCTGTACCCCGCGTACTGGTGCGGCTCGACCACGCCGGTGGCGATGATCAGGTCGGACTGGTAGGCCCGCCGGTTGACCACCAGCGGGCAGCCGCCCGGTCCCGCGCCGAGGTCGGTCAGCCAGGCCGGGTCGCGCGCGTCGTGGTCGAGAACCTTGTAACGCTGGACGATCTCGGCGCCGAGTTTCTCTTCTTTCTCGTCCGGCGTGCTGTCGCGGTGCAAGCCTGTCGCGACCAGGATCGTGATGTCTTCCTTCGCCACGCCCGCGCGCTCCAGCGCCATACAGATGGGCGGCACGAGCAGGTTATCGGGACAGGCCCGCGTCGCGTCAGTCATCGCGATGCAAACATGATCGCCCGGCCCGGCCAGCTGGTCAAGCGGCGGCGCGCCCAGCGGCTCGCGCAGCGCGTCATGAATCGCGCGCCACGGCTCAACTGGCGGCAGTACCCCCGAGCGCACCACCGTCCCGGTCATGCCCGGCGGCAATGTGAAGCGCAATGTGCCATCGGCGAAGGGTATCTCGTAGGCTGGCGTCTCAGTCTGCATCGTCTCCTCTGAACCTGCCCTCGGTGTGCAGTCTCCCTACCATATACCGCGATCTGCGATAAGATGAAAGACAATCGCGCAGATGATCGCCAGTGGCATCAACAGCAGCATATGTGGCGGCCC
>DASUBC010000026.1:0-3282 GCA_035763465.1 Thermomicrobiales bacterium | reverse complement strand
CGCCTACGCGGACTCTCACTCACTACAGTGATGGTGGCATACGCGAACGCCGGAATGAAAAGTCCCTGAAGAGGGACTTCGTGGCACGCTACAGCGTGCCATTCAGGCGCGGTTTCAACCGCCGGTATCCTATGCCGTGCGTGGCTGGGCGTGGTGCGCGGTGAGGGCGTGAGGATCGTGGCCGCCGTGGCCGCAGGGGTCAACGTGGATGTTGATCGTCTCCAGGCGCGACTCAGCGTGGAAGAGCGCGTGGCGCACCTCTTCCACAATCTGATGGCTCTGCCAGGTCGGCAGGTCTTCGTCAACCATGATGTGCAGTTCCGCTTGCAGGCGGTGGCCCAGCCAGCGCAGCCGTGCGTCGTGCGCCGCCTGCACGCCGGGGAGCGCAGCGGCAGTCTGCTCCAACTGCTCGACCAGCGCCGGGTCAACCGCGTCCATCAGCCGCTGCCACATCAGCGCCGCCGTCTGTTTGACGATGAAGAGAATGGCGATCGTGATTAGCACACCGACGATCGGGTCGGCCAGCGGAAAGCCGAGCGCCACGCCGATGGCACCAATCAGGACGGCGAGCGAGGTGAAACCATCGGCGCGGGCGTGCTGGCCGTCGGCGACCAGCGCCGCCGAGCCAATGTCGGTGCCGACGCGGATGCGGTAAGTGGCGACGAGTTCATTGCCGATGAAGCCGATGACCGCCGCCGCCATCACCCAGCCAAGATGGTCAATCGTCTCGTGGTGGCGGAGTTTCTGCACACTCTCCCACAACGCGATCAGCGCGCTGATCAGGATGATGGCGACGATCAGGACGCCGGCAACGTCCTCAGCGCGGCCATACCCATAGGTGTAGCGACGGTTCGCCGGTCGGCGACTGAGCACGAAGGCGATCCAGAGCGGCACGGCGGTCAGGGCATCGGCGAAGTTATGGATGGTATCGGCCAGCAAGCCAACGCTACCGCTGGCGATGGCGATCACCAGTTGAATCACCGCCGTCACACCCAGTCCGATCAGGGAAATGCGGAGTGCTTGCAGGCCGCGCTCGCTGCTTTCGAGCGCCGAGTCTACCGCCGTCTCGCCGTGACTATGCCCGTGGCCGAAAGGCAGCCAGTCACTCAACCAGCCGAAACGGCCATGCTCATGATTGTGTGCTCCGTGGTCATGGGCATGATCGTCATGGGCGTGCTCGTGATCGTAGTCATGGTGATCGTGGTCGTGATCCTGGGCCGAAGGCAGATGCGCCGGCTCGTCGTGCGCGTGGTCGTGCGCCGCCTGATCATCCCCTGTCATCTGCGCTGCTCCCGCCTCGACTGACTCACGTTGTCGCTATCAGCCCATTCGCAGAGCGTGCGCCACGACGAACGCCGCCAGCCAGGAGGCGGCATGGGACGTGCGAGCAACCAGAGGTAGTGAAAGCGGCCAGGGCAACATTCCGGCCGGTAAGGAGCAGCATGGAGCAGTTTGACGTCGTGATTCTTGGAGCCGGGTCGGCTGGTGAGCAGCTGGCGAACGCACTGGGCCAGGCGGGGCAGCGGGTGGCGATCGTCGAGGCCGATCGGGTCGGCGGCGAGTGTCCCTTCACCGCCTGCGTGCCCAGCAAGGCGCTGCTGCGATCGGCCGAAGTGCGCCAGTTGCTCGCTGAGTCGCCGCGCCTCGGCGCGGTCGCCCAACCGCTCACGCTGCCCACCCCGGCGGCGGCCTACGCGGCGGCGGTGCGGCGCCGGGCCGAGATTGTCGGGGACGACGACAGCGCCGGCGCGCGGCAACTGGCCGACAACAGCGTGACACTGGTGCGCGGACACGGCCGGGTGGCGCGCCCCGGCGTGGTCACGGTTGGCGAGCGCGAACTCGACTGGACCGACCTGGTCATCGCGACCGGCTCGCGGCCAACCGTCCCGCCGCTGCCCGGCCTGGACACCGTGCCGACCTGGACGAGCGACCAGGCGCTCACGTCGGACGAGTGGCCCGCGTCGCTGGCGATTCTGGGCGGCGGGCCGGTGGGTTGCGAGCTGGCGCAACTCTTTGCCGCGTTCGGCACGGCCGTGACGCTGATGCAGTCGCGCGACCGGCTGCTGCCGCACGAGGAGCCGGCGATCGCCGATCTGCTGGCGGAGGCGCTGCGCGCGGCCGGGGTGACGTTGTGCCTGGGGGCCAAAGCGACCGGCGCGCGCAGCGCGAATGGCGGCGCGGAGCTGGCGCTCGACACCGGCGACGTCGTCACCGCCGGGCGCGTGCTGGTCGCCACCGGGCGCACGCCGAACGTAGATGACATTGGCCTGGATACGCTCGGTATCGAGCCGGGCGAGCGCGGGCTGGCGATAGATGGGCATTGCCGGGTCAACGGCCAGGAGCACGTCTGGGCAATCGGCGACGTGACCGGCATCGCGCCTTACACGCACACCGCCAATTACCAGGCGCGGATTCTGGCGGGAAACCTGCTTGGCACGCCGCGCGTCGCGGACTATCGTGCGATTCCGCGTTCGGTCTTCACCACGCCCACGGTCGCCGCTGTCGGCCTGACCGCCGCGAGCGCCCGCGAACAGGGCCTCGCTGTCGCCACCGCCGGGGCCGACCTGTGCGACGTGCCGCGCGCGGAGACGGCGGGGACGCGCCTGGGCCGTCTCGAACTGGTCGCCGACCGCCAGCGCCGGGTGCTCGTCGGCGCGGCGGCGATCGGCCCGCACGCGGACGCCTGGCTCGGCGAGGCGATCGTCGCGATTCAAGCCCGCGTGCCGCTCGACACACTGAACCAGGTCGTCCACGCCTTCCCGACGTTCAACGAAGTCTACGACCTGGCGCTTGACGACGTACTACGCCAGCTGGCGTAGCGCCGGCTCAGAAGCCGCCGGGCGGTCCGTCCAGCGGCGCGGCGGCCGGCCACGCGGCGGCGGGCGGCGGCACATCCACCAGGTGTGCCCAGCGGGCTTTGACGCGCCGCTGGTTGCGCTCGTGCGCGCCCGAGGACACGCTATCAACGCCGAGACTGTGTTCTTTGCGGCGGTAGAGCGCCACCACAGCGTCCAGGAAGCCGGGCGGGCCGTAGCGGTCCAGCGAGCGGAGCCAGAGGTCGAAATCCTCGCAGCAACTCAGCGTCTCGTCCCAGCCGCCGAGCGCCAGTAGCGCGGCGCGGCGGTACATTGCGGTGCTGGCGTTGGGGATCATCGTGCTGTCGTAGAAGTGCCGCGCGCAGGTCGCGCGGTCGGGGCAGAAGAAGTTGATAACATCTTCGCCAATGAGATATTCACCCGCCTCGTCAATCTTCAGCGCGTTCGCGTGGACCGCCCAGAACTC
>DASUBC010000025.1:0-4681 GCA_035763465.1 Thermomicrobiales bacterium | reverse complement strand
TGGGACAACGGCGAAGATTTTCACCTGCGCCGCGTTGATAGAAAAGGCAAGGAAATCAGCCAGACGACCATCCGGCGCACTGGTGAGAGTCCAACGATTTGCACGATCCGCGACCTGATCCGGGAGCTGGAAACGGGCGAGCGCACGGCAGGCAACATTGACGTCACGATGCAGAGCGTGGAAGCGCAGTTCGGGCTGGCGCACTCCCATTTACAGCAAGGTGCGCGCGTGCAACTGCCCGTCACCGACCGGACCCTGTATATCCCCGGTGGTTGATGATCCTCCAGCGGTTGTCGCGCAGTGGGTAGCCGGATATGTTCAGACATCAGACGTCTGTTGACAAGAACCAGCGGGGATGTTACCGTTATTTGCACACGACGAACTACCCCGGCGCCCGGTACAAACTGCGCTGGCTCCCAACGGCACGGAGCAAACGACATATGGCGATGAGTGGCTGGTAGCCACCGCGATGAGTCATGCATGGGAAAGGAGAGGCGACCATGGCTGGAACCCGCGATGACACCCAACCACCGCGACCGGCAGCAGCCGGCACCGGCGCGCCGAAAGTGCGCTTGCTGACGCGGCGCAGCCTGCTGGCTAGTCTCGGCGGGATGGCTGCCGTCACGCTGCTGGCGAGTTGCGGCGGGGCCTCGCCCACGGCGACGACCACGACCAGCAGCAGTTCCACCACCAAGGCTGCGACCAGCAGCTCAACGAGCAGCGCCACCAGCAGTTCGACCACTAGCGCAGCTGGTGGGGCAGCCAGCAGCACGACGGCCAGTGCGAGCGCGGCCAGCACCAGCAAGGCGTCCACTGGTACGCCCGCCGCCAGTGGCTCGTCGTCGGCCACCACGTCGGCGGCGGCGTCCACCACGACCGCCGCGCAAAACCCCTTCGGCGAACCGAAGAAAAAGGGCAGCACCTATATTATCGGCCTCGGCGACCAGACCGGCCTGCCGCGCGACTTCGTCGGCACATCCTACTACGGCACCACCGCCTTCTTCATCAGCAAACTGCTCTACACGCCGCTCATCCAGCTTGATAGCAACTGGACGAACCCCGGTCCCGGCCTGGCGACCGACTGGCAGTGGTCCAGCGATAAGAAGCAGCTCACACTCCACCTCCGGAAGGACGTCAAGTTCCACGATGGCTCAGCCTTCACCGCGAAAGATGTGGACTTCACCTACAAGCTGATGGTCCGCAATGATCCCTATCCCGCCGTACAGGACCTCACCATCTTCGAAGGCGCGGACGAGTATAAGAAGGGCACGACTGACGACTTCAAGGGCTTGACCGTCGTGGACGACTATACGATCCGCTTCAATCTCACTTCGCCGTCCAGCGTTTTCGAGCTCAATATTTCGAACTGCGGCATCGTACCGGCGAAAGCCTTCGGCGCGGACGCGCTGACGGCCGGCGGCGACATCGCCAAGTTACCCTTCTTCGACGGCAAGGCGATCGGCACCGGGCCGTTCAAGATCAAGAGTTATGACTCCAAGGCGGCGCTGACGCTGGAAGCGCACAACGACTTCTTCCGTGGCGCGCCCGCGCTCGGCAGCATCATCTTCCGCTTCAACCTGGCCGGTCCCGCCGGCGTCGCCGCCCTCCAGTCGGGTGAGATTGATGCCGAGCTGATCGGCGCGAAGGATGCCGCGTCGCTGCGCGATGTGCAGTCGCTCGACCTCAAGACCAACTATGCGCTGGCGAACGAGACGGTGCTGATTAACGCGACGGAGAAAGACTATCTCAACGAGAAGGTGCTCCAGGGCCTGATTACCGCGATTGACGTGGATACCCTGATTAAGACCGTCGGCTATAACTTCCCCAAGCCGGCGCCCTCGATCATGATGCACCCGACCCTCTTCCCCAATCCTGACCTGCCGGTCTATAAGTACGACGTGGCCAAGGCCAAGTCGCTCTTGCAGGAAGGCAAGTGGGACAGCAGCCGCAAGCTGCAGCTGGGGCAGTGGTTGCAGCAGGGCCTACCGAACGACATGGCGACGGCCATCATCACGATGTGGAAAGCCGTCGGCGTGAACGCCGAGTTCCTCCTGATGGACCCGGCGAACCAGGTGAAGATGAGCAAGGAGACGCCGCACCAGTACGACGTCGCACTGACCTCATTCGCCTGGCTCGCCTACGATCCGTCATCGGCCTATGCGTCCTTCGCCTGCGAGCGGCGGCCGGACTACAGCAGTTTCTGCAACGCAGACTTCGACAGCGCGATGAAGAGCGCGATTCGGGCGGGCACGCTGAACGACGCCAAGCCGTTCTTCCAAAAGGCGCAAACGGTGCTTGGCACCTACCTACCCTACACTCCGGTCTGGATGGATCCCGAGATCTTCGCAATTTCCAAGAAGATGCATGGCGGCGTGCTGGGCCGTGGGCCGCTCAATAACGTGCAGCCCGAACTATGGTGGAAAGAATGACGAGGGGATAGGCGATTGGGGATAGGGGATAGAGGTTCGCTTCAGCACGGTGCTGGTCTTCCGGCACCGCCTCATCGAGAACAGCTATCTCCTATCGTCTATCCCCTATCTCCTACCAGGGAGCAGCGTTCGCATGTGGAAGTACGCGGTCCGGCGCACGCTGATCGCCGCGCTGGTGCTCTTCTTGATCTCGGTGCTGGACTTCGTCTTCATCAATCTCGCGCCGGGCGACCCATTGCAGGCGATGCTGCCGCCGGAGACAGCGGTGAACGGCGCGAATATCCAGGCGCTCTACGAAAAGGCCGGTCTGACAGGTTCGGTGCCGGTGCGCTATCTCCGCTGGGTGAATCAGGTTCTCCATGGCAACTTCGGCACGTCGTTCCGCACCAATCAGCCGGCGACGACGATGATCCGGCAGGTGATACCGGCGACCCTGCTGCTGACTGTGACGGCGAAGATTCTGGCGCTGGTGATCGGCGTGCCGCTCGGCGTGATGAGCGGCCTGCGCGAGCGCTCGTGGATTGACCAGATCGGGACGGTCTTCAGTTTCGTCAGCACGGCGATACCAGGCTTCTTCCTGGCGATCGTAGCGGTTTTCGTCCTGGCGGTACACCTGCGCTGGTTTCCGGCGACGGGGATGCGCTCGTATGGTCAGGACACCGGCCCGCTCGATTTGCTGCGCCACCTGATCCTGCCGGCGTGCGTGCTGGGTGTCCTCTCCGCGCCGGGTTATGTGCGCTACACACGCACAGCGGTGCTCGATGTGCTGGGCGATGACTATATCCGCACTGCGCGAGCGAAAGGGCTGCGCGAGCGCAGGGTGATCTGGCGGCACATCCTGCCGAACGCCCTGATGCCGCTGATCACGGTGATCGGGCTGGGCATCCCGGCGTTGCTTGGCAGCTCCGTCCTGATCGAGCAAGTCTTCGCGTGGCCGGGCATGGGCCAGCTCAGTATCAACAGCGCGCTTTACCGCGACTACCCGGTCTTCATGGGCACGGCGCTGTTCTACGCGCTCGTAGTGCTGGTGAGCAGCATCGTGACCGACCTGGCCTATGCCGTCGCCAATCCCCGCATTCGGTACGAATAACGAGCAGGCGCGCACTGGCACGGCGAACGGAGAGAAGGATGCTGGCACGACAGGCGGAATCGGTTGATGGCGCTGGCGAGGCGACCGGACTCGCAGCGGGCGAGCACGGGCGCGCGGTGCGCCGACCACCAGGCGCGCTGGCGCGGCTTGGCGCGGCGTTCCGCTCCAGCCCCACCGCGCTGGTGAGCCTAATCTTTCTCATCGTGCTCTTCGCCCTCACAATCGGCGCGCCACTGGTCGCGCGCTACAATCCGACCACCAGCGTGCTGACTGACTTCGAGCAGCCGCCCTCGGCCAAGCACTGGCTCGGCACCGACGGCGCCGGCCGCGACATCTGGAGCCGGCTGGTCTGGGGCGGGCGCAATACGCTGTTCATCAGCTGCAGCGCCGTGCTGATCGCGACGACGATCGGCACGCTGGTCGGCGCGGTCAGCGGCTTCTATCGCGGCATACTCGACGGCGTGCTGATGCGCGTCACCGACGCATTTCTGGCCTTTCCCTCCATCGTTCTCATTCTGATGCTGGCGTCGGTGCTCGGTCCCAGCATCGTCAACGTCGTGCTGGTCCTCGGCGTGTTGAGCTGGACCGGCATCGCCCGGCTGGTGCGCGGGCAGTTCCTGTTATTGCGCGAGCAGGACTGGGTGCTGGCGGCCCGTGCCGTGGGGGTCGGTAATCGCCGGTTGATCTTCCGGCACTTGCTGCCCCATGTGCTGTCGCAGGTGCTGGTCGCCGCGACGTTCGGCGCGGCAGGCGCGGCGCTGGCCGAAGCATCACTCTCGTATCTTGGCCTGGGCGTCAAACCGCCGACGCCGAGCTGGGGTTCGATGCTGTCCGACGCGCAGTCCATCCACGTCCTGCAAAGTGTCCCCTGGTCGTGGCTCGCGCCCGGTGTCACGCTGACGCTGGCCGTGCTGGCGATCAACTACGTGGGCGACACGCTGCGCCGCGCGCTCGACCCCTACGCGAGCACCGCGCATTGACCTGATGACGACAGTAGTGAGAACAGGAAGGCGACCGGCATGACGACCAGCGTCCAGCCGATGCTCGATGTGCGCGCCCTGCCCGGCACGCGCGAGACCATTGTTTATCGTGGCGGCGGGCAATTCCCTGTCCTGACGCTGACGCAGGACAGCAGCTGTGTTGCGGTGCTGCGCGGCGGTGC
>DASUBC010000024.1:0-7020 GCA_035763465.1 Thermomicrobiales bacterium | reverse complement strand
ACCTTGCTCTACCTCAGCGGCGTGACCTTCTTTACGCTCGGCTTCGGCGATGTCGTCCCGCTGACCGCACCTGGGCGAGTCGTCGCCGTGTTCGAGGTGGCGACGGGGTTCAGTTTTCTCGCGCTGATCATCGGGTATCTGCCGACGATCTACGGCGCCTTTTCGCGTCGCGAGGTCAATATCACGCTCCTCGACGCGCGGGCCGGTTCGCCTCCAAGCGCGGCGGAACTACTCCGGCGGCATCATCGCGCGGACGATCTGGCCGCGCTTGACCAGCTCTTGCGCGAGTGGGAACGCTGGGCAGCGGAACTGCTCGAAAGCCACCTTTCCTATCCAGTGCTCTCCTACTATCGCTCGCAGCACGAGCACCTTTCGTGGCTTGCGTCGCTGACCGTCATTCTCGATACCTGCACGCTGCTGCTGGTCGGCGTGCGCTGCCCGGAGGGGGATTACCCGACGCGCCAGGCCCGCCTGACATTCGCGGTCGCCCGTCATGCGCTCACCGATCTCAACCAGATTCTCGCTGCGGCGCCACGCCCGCCCGTGCCCGACCGGCTGCCGTCCGCTGACCTGACCCAGTTGCGCGACAGTCTGGCGGAGGTCGGGCTACAGTTACGCGCGGGCGCCGACGCTGAACACGGGCTAGCGGAAACACGCCGGTTGTATGAGCCGTATGCCCATGCGCTGGCAACCAGCCTGCTCTTTACCCTCCCGGCGTGGCTGCCCTCGAACAACGCTGATGACTGGCAAACGACCGCCTGGGATTGGCAGCCCGCGCTGCTCCCGGCACGAGACGAGTAGGGAGTAGAGAGTAGAGAGTGGTTACGGTACTATCTGCTGGCACAGTGCCAGTGACGAAGAACTTTCTACTCTCTACTCCCTACTCCCTACTTCGCTGCTACAATGGCGCGGCGATCGTGAGGATGTCTAGCGAAGGCCATGCCGTGTGACCGATGACTCTGCCGGAGCGGCGACACCGACCGGCACGCGCGACGATGCCGCGCTCTTGCTCGACCGTCTGGTGGCGAGCGCGCCGGTCGGCATCGCGCTGTTCGACCGCGAGCGCCGGTTCGTGCAGACCAATCCCTGCCTGGCGGCGGCCACCGGGCGTCCGGTGGAGGCGCTGCTTGGCCGCGCCTTACGCGAGGCGCTGCCTGACCTGGCCGAGCGCGTCGAACCGGTCTTGCAACAGGTGCTGGCAAGCGGCGAACCTGTCCTTGACATCGAACTCCCCGGCTTCGGGACGACCGATCCCACGCAGCAGCGCCTTTGGCTGACCAACTGGTACCCGATTCGCGACCACGCGGGCACATTGCTCGGCGCTGGCGTCGTCGTCACCGAGATTACCGAGCGCAAGCGGATCGAGCGTGAACGCGCGCGGTACCTCGCAGCGGAACGGCAGGCCCGCGCGGCGGCCGAGACGGCGCACCAGCGCCTCGCCTTTCTCGCCGCCGTCAGCGAGGCCCTGGCCGGCTCGCTCGACTACGAAACGACGCTGGCCGGTGTGGCACGGCTGGCGGTCCCGCAACTGGCCGACTGGTGCGCCATCGATCTGCTGGAAGAAAACGGGGCGATCCGGCGGCTCACCGCCGCCCATGCCGACCCGGCGCGGATCGGACTGGCGCGCGAACTCGACGCGCATTATCCGCCTAGCCAGCGGAGCGCCCCCGCGCAGGTCGCCCAGACCGGGGCCGCCGTTGTGCAGCCTGTGGTGACCGACAACGATCTGGTCGCCATCGCGCGTGACCCGGAACACCTGTGGCTCCTGCGCCACCTAGGCATCAGCTCGCTCCTCGTCATGCCGCTTCAGGCCCACCAGCGGATCATCGGCGCGCTGATGCTGGTGTCGAGCACGCCCGGCCGCTACAGCGAGGACGATCTACCGCTCGTGGAGGATCTCGCGCGGCGCGTGGCGGCTGCGGTGGAGAATACCCGGCTCTACGAGGAAGCGCGCGCGGCTGAGTCGCGCCAGCGCCGGCTGACCGCGCAAGCCGCTGCGCTGGCCGAAGCGTCACGCGCCTTCGCGGCTGCCCAACCTTCGCTTGAAGAAGTCCTGACAACGTTGACCACAGCCGCCACCACCTTGCTTGGCGACGTCTGCATCCTCCGCCTGCTGACCGACGACGGCCAGTGGCTGCGGCCCGTGGCGATCGCTCATCGCGATGCCGCGCGCCTGCCCGTACTTCGCGAGGTGCTGGCGGAGGCCCCGACCCGGCTGGGGCACGGCCTGACCGGGCAAGCCGCCGCGACGGGCGAGCCGATCTTCCTGGCGGATGCGCTGGCAACGGCACTACGGCCGCAGATCAAGCCGCACTTCCTGCCGTATCTGGACCGGTTTGGGATCAGCAGTATGCTGATTGTGCCGCTAAAGGCGCGCGGCCGGGTTATCGGCACGATCTATTGTTCGCGCGACGCCGAGGGGCCGCTCTACACTGATGAGGACCGGGACTTCTGCTTCGCCCTGGCCGATCGCGCGGCGATCGCGGTGGACAACGCCCGGCTTTTTCAGGAAGCGCGCGACGCCGTGGCCGCGCGTGACCAGTTTCTCTCCGTCGCGTCGCACGAACTCCGCACGCCAGTGACCAGCATCAAAGGCTATGTGCAATTGCTGCGGCGGCAACTTGACCGAGCGGAGGTGGACCCCGTGCGCCTCCGCCGCGCACTGGTCACGATTGATGAGGGGGCCGAACGCCTCACGCGACTGATCGATGATTTGCTCGATCTGTCGCGCTTGCGCCTGGGACAGTTCGCCTTGCGTCACCAACCGCTCGACCTGGCCGAGCTCATTGACACCATCGCCGCTCGCGTACGCGATCAACTCGCCGACGGTCATCAACTCCAGATTGGACCACTGTCGCGCCCCTGCTTGATTATCGGCGACGCTGACCGGCTCGATCAGGTATTGACCAATCTGCTGGACAACGCCGCGAAATACTCGCCCGCCGGCGGCGTCATCGGTATCACAATGTACGGCGAAAGCGATGGTGTGTGCGTCCGTGTGCGCGACGAAGGCATTGGCCTACCGGCCGCCGCGCTCGAAACGATCTTCGAGCCGTTCAACCGCGCGCCGAACGCGCTGGACAGCCAGCTTCCTGGCTTGGGATTGGGGTTGGCGATTTGCCGCGACATCGTTACCCGCCACGGCGGGCGCCTCTGGGCCGAAAGCGCCGGCGAAGGTCGGGGCGCCACGTTCCTGCTCTGGCTGCCGCTCGCGGCCGGATCGGGCGCGCCCGCCAGCGCGTAAGCTAGCGACTGCGGCGCTACCGTGGCGATGTCCGCCCGGCGGATTGTGGCCCACCGACATAGTAGCGATGGAGACCATGTTGGAAATACACGACGATGATCTGAGCACATTTGCCGCCGAAGGGGCGCCAGCGTTGCCGGCGGCAACGGCAGAAGGATACGTGGAGCACGACGGCGCACACATCTGGTATGCGACGTATGGGCAGGGCGCACCTGTGCTCATGCTACACGGCGGCCTGGGCCATAGCAATAACTGGGGCTATCAGGTACCGGCGCTGGTCGCGGCCGGCTATCGCCCCATCCTCATTGATACGCGTGGGCATGGACGCAGCACGCGCGACGACCGGCCATTTCGGTATGAACTGCTGGCCGCCGACGTGCTCGCCGTGCTGGACGCCCTGGCGCTGGCACGCGTGGCGGTGGTCGGCTGGAGCGACGGCGCGTGTATCGCGCTCATCCTCGCCAGGCAGGCGCCCGCGCGCGTGGCGGGCGTCTTCTTCTTTGGCTGCAACATGGATCCCAGCGGAACGAAGGAGCTGGCGCCCAGCCCGGTACTCGATCGCTGTTTTGGCCGGCACGCCCAGGATTATGCCCGGCTCTCGGCTACCCCCGGCGACTTTCAGGCGTTCGTCGAGGCGGTCAGTCACATGATGGCGACCCAGCCCAATTACTCGGCGCGCGATCTGGCCGAGGTCCGCGTGCCGGTCACGATCGTGCAGAGCGAAGGTGACGAGTTCATCAAGCGCGAACACGCCCAATACCTCGCGCGCAGCATTCCTGGGGCGGACCTGATTATCCTGCCTGGCGTGACGCATTTCGCGCCCCTGCAACGGCCGGCGCTATTCAACGCCACCATGCTGGCTTTCCTCCGCCAGGTGTTTGCTGAGACGCGCTGACGGCGCTACTCTAGCGCCACGACCGCGTCAGCACGCCTGTGTGCTACCATTCCCGGCACGAACGCGCCATGTCGTGGGAGAGCGTGTGCTTGGCTGCCTCATCGTCAACCAATCCATCGGGCGCAGCTCGGTGGAATCCGCAGCGGTGGGAAGGCTGGGAGCGGAATCAGTGGGCGATCTACGCCGCCGTGCTGATCTCCTACCTCAGTTTCACCTTTGTGATGCCCTTCTTGCCGCAATATGTCCAGCAACTCGGCGTGCGCGATCCCGATCGCGCCGCGCTCTGGGCGGGGTTGCTCTTCGGCATCAGCCCGCTCCTGGGCGGCATCCTCACGCCCTTCTGGGCCAGCGTCGCCGAGCGCACCGGCAACAAACCGATGGTGCTGCGCTCGCTCATCTGCTATGTCATCGCCATCGGCCTGATGGGCTTGTGTACGAATGTCTGGCAACTGCTGGCGCTGCGGATTCTGCTCGGCATCTTCTCCGGCTTCAGCGCGTTCGCCGTCGCCGTGCTCAGCGTCACCGTGCCGAAGGATCGGGTATCGCAGTCCATCGGCACGCTGCAATCGGTGCAGTTCGGCGCCGCTGCCCTCGGCCCGATTTTCGGCGGCACGCTGGCCGATACGGTGGGGCTGCGTAACGCCTTCTTTATCTCGGCGGTGATCAATGTCGGCGCGTGCTTCGTCTTCGTCTGGCTCTTCGACGCCGCGCATGACCGCGCCGCGACGCCACAGCGCAAAGAGCGCGCGTCGGTCGGCGTGCTGGCCCGCCTGCCGGGGCTGCTGCCAATCATGGTCACGCTCTGCGCGGTCAGTTTCATCGAGCGTACGTTCGGGCCGCTGATTCCGCTCTACGTGCAGCAGTTGCACGCGCCCGAACACTTACTCGGCACGATTGCGGGCGCGGTCATCACGCTCGGCTCGCTGGCCGCCGCGATCGCGGCCAGCACGATGGGCCGCTTGAGCCGGTTCCGTAACCCGCGCAACTTGCTGCTGCTCACGCTGACCGGCGGCGGGCTGGTACTCATCCCAATCACCATGGCGCAGGAGTGGTGGCAGTTGCTGCTGTTGCGCCCGATGCTCGACATCTTCATCGGCGGCAACACGACGCTAACGTATGCCATTGCCGCGCGCACCCTGCCGGCGCAATGGAAGTTGACCGCCTTCGGCGCGCTCGGCGGGCTGGCGATGATCGGCGGGGCTGCCGCGCCCTTCGCGTCCGGCGCGGTGACGGAGCTGACGCACAGTCTCCGCACGATCTTCGGCCTCGACGCGCTGCTCTATCTGCTGCTGTTGCTGTGGGCCTGGAAAGCGATCCGCCTGCCGGCCGAGGAACCACCGGCGCCGGTGCTCACCGCAACTGGTCCGGTAGCTGTGAAGGGGTCGGACTGAGTCGCCGCTTGTATTCTGTCCTCAGTCACTCAGCGTGGTGAGTGGCGTCGCGGTCGCGGGCGGCAGCGGCAGGCCAGCGGCGTCCACCGGCACCGCGTTCTCCAGCCCCGCCGCTTCCAGCGCCAGTAACTCGTCCGCGACCAGCACGCGCTTGAATGCGACAAGCGCCGCTTCGACCATGCCGTCCTCCGGTTCGCGCGTCGTCAGTCGTTGCAGCGCCAGGCTCGGCGTCAGTAGCAGGCGCACGAGGCGGTTGCCGTAGTGGGCCGCGCCGAAGCGCACGAATTCGTAGGCGATCGCCGCGATCACCGGCACCAGCGCAATCCGCGAGAGGACGCGGAGCGGCAGCGGCGGCCGGCCCAGGAACGCGAAGACGACGACCGACAGGAGGACGACGACCAGCAGGAAACCAGTGCCGCAGCGGGTGTGGAGCGTGCTGTGACGCTGCACCGAGGCGACATCGAGCGGCGCGCCTGCTTCGTAGGCATTGATCGTCTTATGCTCCGCGCCGTGATAGCCAAAGACGCGCCGGATATCGGGCGTCCGGCCAATCAGGACAAGATAGCCCAGCAACAGCGCCAGCCGGATCACGCCTTCGATCAGGTTGCTGACGATGTCCGACGCGATCCAGCGGTCAAGGAAGTGAATGAGCAGCAGGGGCAGCACGAAGAAGAGCGCCACGCCAAAGAGCAACGACGTCCCGACCGTTGCCCAGAGCGCCGGGCCGGCAATACCACCACCCTGTTCACCGCTACCGCCGGAAATGCCCGCGTCCTCGTTGAAGGCAACGTTGGCCGACAGCGTCAACGCGCGCATCCCGAGCAGGAGCGCGTCCCACAGCACGAAGACGCCGCGCACGAGCGGCCAGTTTCGCACCGGGCTGCGATAGACCCAGGAATCGAGCGGTTCGCTGAAGAGGGCGAGCCGGCCGTTGGGCTGGCGCACAGCGACGGCCATCTGCCGCTGCCCGCGCATCATCACGCCCTCCATCACCGCCTGACCGCCGTAGTAATACCGTTTGCTCATCAACGCCTCGGCTATCAGTAGACAACATAAAACGATACCAGGATTGTAGCAGAGGTGGGCGGATATAACCGCAGAGGGAACGGGTTAACCACCGAGGACACAGAGGGCACAGAGAGAAACGAGAGAAAGGGAGAAAGCACGATTAATGATCTTCTCCCTTCGTTCTCGGCGCTCTCTGCGTGCTCTGCGGTGAATCATCGTTCCTTCTCTGTGCTCTCTGCGTTCTCTGTGGTAAAGCCGTTCTCGCAGATGATTGCGTAGGGCCGGCCGCGCACCTGGGTCAGTACGACGGTAAGAGGGCGCGGGCCGGCGCCGCGCAGGCGGCGGGCGAGGGTGTCGGTGTCGAGTGGTGAGCCGCGCTTTTTGACGGTGACGATGCCGGCGTCGAGGGCGCGCAGGCGGGCGGCGAGGCGCTTCAGGGCGAAGGGCAGCGCCTCGACAATACGATAGGCGCGGGCGAAGGG
>DASUBC010000023.1:0-5389 GCA_035763465.1 Thermomicrobiales bacterium | reverse complement strand
GCGATTCTGCGCTATCATGCAAAGGTGAATGGGGAATTAGCCAAGATATTACAACCTCCGCTGCTCCTTATTGGCTTACAAAAGACGGGGCAAGTAGTGGATCACTTGTCTCTTATCGAGCGATTCGTGCCGTCAAATCGGATCTTTGCCATAGATGACGACTATCGCTACCGCTACATCCTGGCGGGTCGAGACCCTGCTGGCAACGGCTTTGGTTACGAGACTTATTACGGCCAAGACTTCATTTACAAGACCCCATCGGGCCGCACGTTTGTTCTTGGTCTACCATATCCTTTCGCGTCCAAAGACGGCAGCAACGTAGATTTCATCTCGGCTAAGACTGAAATGGGAAGATACCAACGTCTAGCAGACGCTTTGGCTCTCATTAACAACTTCGAATCTGACCTTTACGAAAATGCAGTTGTTCCAATTGCACTCGCGCATCGCTATACTGCTATTAGTCTGGTGCCAGGGGGCAAGGTACTTGACTTGCTAACGCGCAAAGCAATGGAAGCCAAGAACTGAAACGATTGCTGTTCTCCAATCCTGTGTGAGCTAACGTCAAAATGAACCTCTCCCTCTACGACAAAACCGCTCTTGTTACCGGCGCGTCCAGCGGCATCGGCGCGGCGACGGCGGTGCTGCTGGCGGAGGAGGGCGCGGATGTGGTCGTGTGCTATGGGCAGAATACGACCGGGGCGGAGGAGGTCGCGGCGCGGGTGCGGACGGCGGGACGGCGGGCATGGCTCTGCCAGGTAGATGTAGCCGATAGCGCGGCGGTGGCGGCGGCGCTGGCGCGCGTCGGGGCGGAGGTGGGTGGGCTGGACGCGCTGATTCTCTGCTCCGGGCAGAACATCGTGACGCAGTTCGCGGACCTGACGCCGGCAGAGTGGGACCACATCGTCGCGGTGAACCTCAACGGGCCGTTCTACGTGCTGCACGCGGCGCTGCCGCTGCTGCGTGACGGCGCGAGCATTGTCACGGTCGCCAGCGTGGCGGCGCAGACGGGCGCTCCGCATCACGCCCACTATGCGGCGGCGAAGGCGGGGCTGGTCAACCTCACCAAGAGCGCGGCGCGGACGCTGGGGCCGCGCGTGCGCGTCAACTGCGTCGCGCCGGGCATCACGCTGACGGCGATGGGGCGCGAGACCGCTGAGTCGCTGGCCCCCGACTACGCCCAGCAAAAGCTCCTCACCGGCCGCTTCGCAGAACCGGAGGAGATCGCCCGTGTGATCGTCTTCCTCGCCAGCCCAGCCGCTGGCTTCATCACCGGCGCGACCCTCGACGCCAACGGCGGGCGCGAATTGCGCTAAGGGAACGATTTCACCACAGAGATCACAGAGCACACAGAGGACGAAGGGAGAGAAGGTTTTTGATTCCTTGGTCTCCCGTCCTTCTCTGCGGTCTCGGCGTGCTCTGCGGTTCAATCCGTTCTCTCTCGTTCCTCTCTGCGCGCTCTGTGTCCTCGGTGGTGAAATCCGTTCCCCCGCGCGCTGATGCCGGCAATACGCCATTAGAAGTCGCGTCCGCGTGTCAGGTTCGTGGGCGAACCGGTAGAATAGCGGCGGTTGTGATCTGTGCTGCCTGAAAGGGGCGTCGTTCATGTTGCTGACTGCCGCGCTCGCGCTGCCGATGGATGGGGCGGACCCCATTCACGACGCTGCTGTGCTGCTCGATGGCGCGCGGATTGTCGCGGTGGGGACACGCGCCGAAGTCGCGGCACTGCCGGAAGCGGCCGGGCACGAACGGGTGGATTTTGGCGCAGCCATCCTGCTGCCGGGATTGGTGAACGCACACATTCACCTGGAATACACGCGATTGGGGCCAATTTCCGCGCCGCAGCCATTTTTCCCCTGGCTGCGCGGGCTGGTGGCGTGGGCGCAGGAGCAGACGCCGGACAGCTGGCTGGTCTCGGCGCGAGACGGCGCGCGGCAGTCGCTGCAAGGCGGCGTGACCTGCCTGGGCGAGATCGTCACGCGCGGGCAGGGCGCGGTGGCGCTGGCCGACGCCGGACTGCACGGCGTCGCCTACGCCGAGTTTCTTGGTGCGAAGGACAGCGAGATGCCCGCGCGCTGGGAACGGTATGCGGGTCTGGTTGGCTCGACAAGAGAGGCAGTGGCCAGGCGGGATGATGCTGGCCTGCGGCTCGGGGTGTCGCCGCATACGCCCTACACCGTGCCGGGCGACGCGATCGGTGCGCTGGCCCAGCGGGCGGCGGCCGAGCAATTGCCGCTCGCGATTCACGTTGCGGAGTCGGCGAACGAAGTCGCGCTCTTTCAGGCGGGCGCCGGGCCATTGGCCGACTTTCTGTCCGCGCCAGAGATGTGCGACGACGCTGGCACGCCCCGCGCGCCATTTCGCGCGGGCGGCTATGGGCTGACGCCCGCCGCGTATACGGCGACACAGGATGTCTTCGCGGCCGGCGCGCCGGTGCTTTTCATTCACGGCGTCCACCTCGACCAGGACGATGTTGAGCTATTGACCGAGCGAAGTGCGGCGGTCGCGCTCTGCCCACGCAGCAACGCGCTGCTGGAGTGTGGTGGCGAAGCGCCGGTGGCGGACTTGCTGGATGCCGGTGTCACGCTCGGCGTCGGCACCGATAGCCTCGGCTCGAACCTGGACCTCGATTTGTTCAACGAGCTTCGCGCGCTGGCGGACCTCGTCCGGCGGCAGCACGGCGGCGCGACCGACGAAGCGGCACTCGCGCGGCGAATGCTGGAGATTGCGACGGCGGAAGGCGCGCGGGCGCTCTCGCTGGGCGACCAGCTCGGCGCGCTCGCGCCCGGCAGGCTGGCCGACCTGGCCGTGCTGCCGCTCTTGCCGGGCGCACATGATGAGCCGTTTCGCGCGGTGCTGGCCCAGGCCAGCGCGGCGGCGGTGCGCGCGACGATCATCAATGGCCGGATTGTTTACGCCGCGCGCGATACCGCCGCACTGCTGGAGGCGCATGACTGACGACACACACGCCGTATCTTCCTGCCGGCTGACTGCCGTGGTCTTCGACATGGACGGCCTGCTGGCCGACACCGAGTCATTGTCGTTCCGCGCGCTATCGGCCATGCTCGCCGATGACTTCGGCATCACGCCGACAGCGGAGGACGCCGCCTGGGCGACCGTCACCGTCGGCAAGCACGGATTGGAGGTCTGGGAGCTCAACCAGGCGCATTTTCACCTGCCGATTACGCTACCGAACGACATGGCGGCGCTCAACCGGGGCTGGCGGGCGCACTACGACGCCTTACTCGCGCAGGGCGTCGCGCCGATGCCCGGCGCGGTGGAGCTGGTGCGCGCCTGCCGCGCCGCCCGCTTACGGGTCGGTGTCGCGTCCAGTTCGTCCATGGCGCACATCGAGGTTGTGCTGACGAGCATTGGCGTCCTCGACCAGTTCGACGCGCTGACCTCGGGCCACGAAGTGCCGCGCAGCAAGCCCGATCCGGCGATCTATCGCCTCGCCTGCGAGCGGCTGGGAGTCGAACCGGCGCGCGCCGTGGCGATCGAGGACAGCGGTCCCGGCGTGCTGGCCGCCGCCGACGCCGGACTGCGCTGCCTGGCCGTGCCGAGCGATTACACCGCCAACCACGACTTCTCCCGCGCTAGCGCAACCGTCCCCACGCTTGTCGGCGTCACGCCGGCCGACCTGGCGGCACTACGCTGAGTAGTCGTGAGTCGTGAGTGCGTGAGTCGTGAGTTGCCTGGGATGAGCACTGCGCTAGCAGACCAGCGCTGCGCCGTACTGAACCTTCTCACGACTCACGACTCACGCACTCACGACTCGCATAGGAACAATTGCTTGTCGCGCGGCGACCAGACCGGGTATGATCCCGCCAGCGCGCAACGCCTGGCGGCTGCGATTGGTTGGTGATCTGGTAGGCGACTCTATGCACCAGGAGTGTTCATGCAAGCGCGTGTAGGCTGGAAGATTCCCCGGCTCGTGCCGGCGATCGTGCTGTTGCTGACCGCCGGGCTGCTGGCGCGGCCGTTGCCCGCCGCGTCGGCGGCGGACGACCCGGTGATGGCGAACATTCAAACGCTCTGGTCGCGCACCGACGGCCCGGAGGCGCGCGGCGACCGCGGGTTTCTCTGGGGGCCAAATCCACTCCTGCCCCTGATTCAGGAGCCGATGGCCGGCGTACCGGGTGATCAGCGGCAGGTGCTCTACTACGATAAGTCGCGCATGGAGGTCAACGACCCCAACGCGCCGCAGGACCAGTGGTACGTCACGAATGGGTTGCTCGTCTCCGAAATGGTGACCGGCCAGCAGCAGATCGGCGTCAATCCGACGCGTTTCGCCGCGCGGACCCCGGCGCAGATTCCTTTTGGCGACCTCGACGATTCGACCGGGCCAACCTTCGCCTCGTTCGGCGCGCACCTGAGCGATCCACCACTCGCGGCCGGGCAACCCGTCGCCCAGCAAATTGATCGAGCCGGCAAAGTGAGCACCGCCGATGCGGGCGGCGTGGCCTGCGCGACGGTCGTGCAGACAACCAACCATTGCATCGCCGCGCCCTTCGCCGACTTCCTGAACCAGACCGGCACGATCTACGTCAATGGCGCGGTGACGACCGGCCCACTCTTTGACCCGCCGTTCTACGCGACGGGACTGCCGATCAGTGAGCCGTACTGGATCACCGTCAAAGCGGCGGGCAAGCCGACCCGCGTGCTGCTCCAGCTCTTCGAGCGCCGCACCCTCACCTACAATCCGGCCAACGGCGCCAGCGCGCAGGTCGAGATGGGCAACGTCGGGCTAGAGTACTATCACTGGCGCTACGACGCCCTGCTCCCCACCGACCCGCCGAGCGGTCTCGATCCGACGATTCGCACCGCCGAGAACACGCTCTGGAATGCATCGCCGGTCTACCACTATCTGCTGACCAATCTGGCCGGGGGCCATTACCAGATAATTCCGCAGGACCTCACCAGCCAGGACGCCTTTGGGCTGACGATCAGCGACTATCACGTTGTATTGCTCGATAACGGCCTGCTGGGGCAGGAGATTCATAATTCCGCCCGCGTGCTGGCGCACGAGTCGCAACATGCCTACGACTACACCGCCAGTGGCGGCCCGACGAGCGCCAACGAATGTTACGCGTTCGAAATTCGCGGCTTCCTGGTCGAATCGTCGGCCTGGCAGCTCTGGTACGGGCCGGGCGGTAAGCCGAATCCGGCGAACGCCTTCGAGCAGAACGCGAATGGTGTGCTGTCGCTGATTCGCAACAATCCGTCCCAATTCGTCCAGCGCCTGATCATGGCCTACAAGAGCGAGTGCGCGCCGCTCGGCCCCGGCAGTCCTGAACGCTTCCTGACGCTGACGAACCTGCCGGCCGGCATTGACAGCCAGTTGCCGGTGCAGCAAGTTTTCGACGCGCTGCGCTCGACGATCAATGCCGAT
>DASUBC010000022.1:0-3893 GCA_035763465.1 Thermomicrobiales bacterium | reverse complement strand
AACGTCGGGTGGTGGGTGTGCGCCCGCTGCCGTGCTGTGGTGATGACTGCCTGGCGGCAACGCGCGAGCTGTTCGAGGCGGCGCTGCGGCATAGCGGCCCGGCCGTCAGGCCCGACGCCTGACGGCGTGGCCGCGCGGCCGATTGGCGGTGCATTGCAATCATCACGATCAAACGGACGGACCCGCTGTCACCACCGCTGGCGATCGCGCCCAGGTCGAGCAGCGCCGATCGCCCTCTGCGGCCCCGGTGCTCAGCTACAGATCACGGGGCAGGCAGGAGCAGCGATGCTGCGGGTGTACGGCGGTTGCGGGAGCGTGGAAGAAGATAGCGCACCAGGAGTCCGCCTCACCCGCACCGTGGGAGCTGGACTGAGACGCGCACGCAGCGCAACAGGAGGGTATAATGCCGCACTATCCGTATCTGATTGTCGGGGGAGGCATGACCGCCGCCGCGGCGGTGGAGGGCATCCGCCAGCGCGATCAGCACGGGGCGATTGGGCTGATCGGCACCGAGCCCGATCCGCCGTATAATCGCCCGCCCCTCTCCAAGGCCCTGTGGAAGGGCGATCCCCTGGACAGCATCTGGCGTCAGACGGCCGAGCACCGTGTCGTATTCCACCTCGGCCGTACCGTTCGTGACCTCGACCCGGCCAACAAGCGCGTCGTTGATGGCGTGGGCACCGTCTACACGTATGATCGGCTGCTGCTCGCCACGGGCGGCACACCCCGGAAGCTGCCCTTCGGGGGCGACACCATTATCTACTTCCGCACGCTGGCCGATTATCGGCAGCTGCGCGGTCTCGCTGAACGCGGCCGGCGCTTCGTCGTGATTGGCGGCGGCTTCATCGGTTCGGAGATCGCGGCGGCACTGGCCCTGCAGGGACGAGAGGTCACGATGCTCTTCCTCGAGGAAGGCATCGGTGCCCGCCTTTTTCCTGCTGACCACGCCCATTTTCTAAATGACTTCTACCGGGAGCATGGCATCACGGTCGCGGCAGAAGAAACCGTCACGGGGCTCGAGTCGCGCGCTGGCCAGCAGGTGCTCCGTGTCCGACATGGACGGACCGGCGCCGAGCACGAGGTCGTCGCCGACGCCGTGATCGCGGGCCTCGGCATCATACCGAATACCGCGCTGGCAGAACGTGCTGGTCTGGCTGTGGCGAATGGCATTGTGGTTGATGAATTTCTCCGCACGAGCGCACCAGATATCTACGCGGCGGGCGACGTCGCCAACTTCGCCAACCCCGCGCTCGGCCAGCGCCTGCGCGTGGAGCACGAGGATAACGCGAATACGATGGGACAGCTGGCTGGCCGGGCGATGGCCGGCGCGCCCGAGCCCTACCACCACCTGCCGTCCTTCTACTCCGACCTGTTCGAACTCGGCTACGAGGCGGTCGGGGAAACCGACCCGCGGCTCGCGACGGTCGCCGACTGGCACGAGCCGCACCGCGAAGGGGTGGTGTACTACCTGCGCGATGGCCGGGTGCGTGGGGTGCTGTTGTGGAATGTCTGGGGACAGGTGGACGCCGCCCGGCGGCTGATCGCCGCGCCCGGCCCCTACCGCGCCGAGGATCTCCGTGGCCGGCTGCCGGAAGCGTCTGCCAGCCCTGCCGGCTAAGTGCAGGAGCGCCCGGCTGTCCGCGCGGCGCCGAGTAGGCGGAGAGCCTAACGCCACAGAGCGGAACCGGCGGCGACCGCGCGGGCAGCGTCGGCTGCGACCGCGGCACGCAATCGGCAACGTCTTGCCTGCGGGCCGTGCCCGGGCGACGCTATGGGGTGGCGGAGGTCGCCGCAGGACAGTGCGGCGACCGTAAGCCGATGAAATACCAGTAACCTCCGGCCGGGGCTGGGTGGGCGCTGGTGATTGGTGGTAGCCGGCCTCCACCTGACCCGAAGCGCCGAGGGGATCCCCATGGCGGGTCGCCTGGCGTAAGTCCAGCACCCCGGCCACAACAGCCGTACGAGACAGCAGCTCGTTGGTGGTATCATCGCATCATGGGCAGGAGGAATTATCTGATTGCCGGCGTTTCCGGCTCCGGCAAGACGGCGGTCTGCGCCGAATTGCAGCGGCGCGGCTACCAGGCCATTCATGGTGACCGGGAACTGGCCTATCAAGGCGATCCGGACACCGGTCTACCGACGGATGGCCGCCCGCACGAGCACGCGGCGACCTTCATTTCCGAGCACCACATTTGGTCTGTCGAGAAAGTCCAGGCCTTCGTCGCCAACCGGGATGAGCCAGTGACGTTCTTCTGCGGTGGCGCCAGGAATTTTGCCAAGTTCATCGAGTTGTTTGATGGCGTTTTTATCCTTGACGTTGACATTGACACCATGAACCGGCGGATTGCTGAGCGGGTAGCAGTGGACCCAAGCGACTGGGGCGGAACACCAGCGGAACGGGAAGTCACGGCGCGAATGTATCACACGAGAGCAGGTATTCCGAAAAACGGCAGGATCATTGACGCCACCGCACCGCTCGCGCGCGTCGTTGACGAGATTGTCCGTCAAAGCGACGCAAACAGAACGTCCTAACCCGCAGCGCCGATGCAGCCGGCATGGTGATTGGGTCTGCTTCGCATGCTGGCGTGGGGTAGGGCGGGAGCGCGGGGTATGGCCGAGATCGCGTCGCCGCAGTCGCATCAGGACGCCCTCCATAACTTCGGCGTTGCGGACGGACTTTTCGGCCATGACAGGAATATCGTGCCACGCGCGCTGGTTTTCATGTATGGACGCACAGTGGTGTGCGCCGGGATGAACCCGAGGGACAAGGGCGTCGTTCGGGGGAAAGGACGGGTCAATGATGACCACAGTCTGGCGGTGGCTTGGCCGCCGGCTGGCGGGCCGACCGCTGCCCGCTGACGAGTTCCGCGCCGATCGGATGGACGCCGCGTGGAAGCCGGAATACCAGCACATCGCGCGGCAGGAGCGGCCCGCACTGGTCGCTGTGCCATACCTCTTCTACCGGTAATTGCGCCAGGGTGTGCGCGAGGGCCGGGGTGGTGCGTTGCGCGCCACCCCGGCTGTATCGGTGCGCTCCTGGCTCGCTCCGGTGTGGCTGGCGCTCGGTGGTCAGGTCAGCGTCCTTCAGGAAGGGCACAATCAGCCGTTCACCGCGCAGTCGCAGGAGCTCCGGATTGTCCGCGTACAAATCGAGGACGATGCGGCAATGATCACCGGCGCCGCTACGAAACGCGATGGCGCTGGCGTTGTCAGGAATGATCGCTTTGAGGGCCAGCGGTTGTGGGTTGGTCTGGCGCATTCAGTTCGTTCTCCTATTATTCCGTTTATTCCGTCGGCATCGTAATTGGGCCGTGTCTCTGGTATGGTTAGCGTACCGCGTGGATGGCCCATTCGGTGATCAGCCAGCACCATAGGGGCATCCCATGAGCGGCTATGACCCGGTGTCGATCCGCATCCGCCCCCTGCTCGTCCGCCTGCAGCACGAGACCCGCCGGGGCAAGCCCCTGACAGTGGCGTTCTCCGCCCTCTGTACGAGCCTGGCCGTGCCCACCGACCTGCGTACCCGGCTGCTGCGGCGGTTGCTGGACGAGGGCTATGTGACGGAGGAGCGTGGCTATGTGCAGCTCACGACGGCGGGCAGCGCGTTCTTGGCGCCCGTCCGCTAAGGAGGGAGCTGCCTGATGAGCCTGCATGAACCCCATCGTCCCACGCCGAACAACTACGTCTATCAAGTGCTCGACCAACTCCAGCGCGCGACCGCGCCGGGTCGGCCATCGGCCGCGTTGGTGGACCTGTGTGATCGGGCCAGTATTCCGCGGGACTTGCGGAAGCAGCTCCTCGACCAACTCGTGACTGGGCGCTACGTGACCCGGCATGGCGGCGACGTGCAGATAACCAAGACGGGCGAGCAGCTGGCCGCCGCCGCACAGGGC
>DASUBC010000021.1:0-2597 GCA_035763465.1 Thermomicrobiales bacterium | reverse complement strand
GAGGCGGGCGTGGTGGACGCCGGTGGACAGGGCGTGGTGGCCCTGCTTGAGGGAGCCACCCGCTACGCGCATGGCGAAGCACCTGGTGTGCCCGCCAAGGTGGTACAGCCGGTCACGCCAAGCGCAGCAGGCGGCGTTGCGAATCAGATGGCCGACTTTCTGGCGCTGCACGAGGAGGATGAAGTCGGCTATTGCACCAATCTGCTGATTCTGCCCCGGCCACAGGAAACACTCGCGTATCCGCTCATCCGCGAGCGGCTGCTGGCGCTCGGCGAGTCGGGTGTGGTCATCGGCGATGAAGAACTGGTCAAAATCCACATTCACACCGAGCATCCCGGTCTGGTGCTGGAAGAGGCGGTGCGCTGGGGCGAGCTGAGCCAGATACGCATTGACAACATGGCGGCCCAGGTGCGCGCGGTGTCTTCCGGTGTGCAGGCATCGGTTGGCAGCGCGCCAGCGGCGCCGGTTGCAAGCGCGCCCGAACAAGCGCCACTGGCGGGACCGGAAGTCGTGGCGGTGGCCTCCGGCGCCGGGCTGGTGGCCGTCCTGCGCGGCCTGGGCGCGACGCGCATCGTCTCCGGTGGACAGACGATGAACCCGAGCACGGAAGAACTGCTGCGCGCGGTGGAGGCCGCACCGGGCGGCGAGGTCATCCTGCTGCCGAATAACGGCAATGTCATCCTGACCGCCGAACAGGTCACTGGTCTGACGACGAAGCGCGTCGCAATCGTGCCCGCGCGCTCGGCGCCGCAGGGCATCGCCGCGCTCACGGCCTTCAACTTCGATGCGTCGCTTGATGAAAACCTGGCGGCGATGACCGAGGCGCTGACCAACATGCACTCCGCCGAAGTCACCCGCGCCGTGCGCGCGGCGACCATTGACGGACTCAGTGTGGAGACCGGCCAGATCATCGGCCTCATTGATGGCAAACTGTCCGTGGCCGGCGATAACATGCAAGAAGTGCTGCTCGACCTGCTACAGCGTATGGACGCTGCGTCCGCCGAACTCGTCACCATCTATCGCGGCGCCGACACCGGCGAGGATTCGGCCAGGGCTATGGTAGAATCCCTGGCAGCACACTATCCAGCGGCGACCTTTGAGCTGGTGGACGGTGGGCAGCCACATTACGACTATTTGTTGAGCGTGGAGTAGCAGGGGCGGTAGATGGCGCGGATTCGAGTCGTCACCGATAGCACGGCCGACATTCCCGAGCAGATCCAGCGCGACGCCGGTATCATGATGGTGCCGCTCTCGGTGAACTTTGGCTCGGAATCGCTGCTTGACAAGGTCGAAATCACCCACGCGGAGTTTATCCGTCGCCTGAAGACAGCGAAAACCCTGCCGACGACCTCGCAACCATCTCCTGGCCGCTTCGAGGAAGTCTACCGGCAGCTCGCCGATGACGGCGCCGAAGGGATCGTTTCGATTCATCTCTCCGAGAAGCTCAGCGGCACGGCCGGTTCCGCGCGCATCGCGGCGGAAGCTGTGGCCGACCGCGTGCCGGTCACGGTCATTGATTCACGCACGATCACGCTGGGTCTCGGCTTTCTGGCGCTGGAGGCTGTGCGGGTGGCCGCGACGGGCGCGGACCTGACGGCGGTCGCCGACGCAGTGCGGAAGATGATTCCCAACATCCATATCATCTTCTTCGCCGATACACTCGAATACTTGCAGAAGGGCGGGCGGATCGGCCGCGCCGCGATGATTGCCGGTTCGATCCTGGCGCTGAAACCGCTCATGCGGCTCGATGAAGGCGTGGTCGTGCCGCACGAGCGCACCCGCACGCGCACCAAGGCGATTGACGGCCTCGTCAAGTTCGTCAAAGACTTTCCCCAGATACGCCAGCTCGGCGCGCTGCAAATCGGCGACGCCGACATTGACACCTTGCTCGACCGGCTCGCCGCCATCTATCCACGCGATAAGATCGTCGTGACCGATGTCAGCCCCGTCATTGCCGTGCATGTTGGTCCGGGGACGCTCGGTGTGGTCGTTGACGCCGGCGATCCCGCCACGCTCGCCTGACCCCCATGTCCTCGGCGCTCACGGCGGCCATCACGCGGGTGGGCAAAGCCTTGCGGCTCGAACAGGCGCAGGGCTGCCGCGACCGCGCGACCTCGGGCGGCATCGCCCGGTTCGCGGGCGAAGGGCTGGCGCCGCTGCGTGGTAAGCTGCCGACGCGCGACGCCGACGATCGCCTCGACCGTGTTGACACACTCCTGCACGACTACCGCGTCCTCGCTGCGCCCGCCCGCCAGGAGCGCCTGACTGCCGCGCTGGCGGAACTGCGCGACCTCTACCGCCTCGTCGCGCGCCTGGAAGAGAACGACCCCACCAGCCAGCCCCGCTACATCGGACCTCGTAAACGCGGAGCAGTTGAACGCGGAACGCCGGGTACCCGCGAGCGGGTGTCGGAACGCGGAATTGGAGAGCAATCAGCACCGGCGTCTACTGACCAGGCCAGTGGTAAGAAGGAATCCAATCCGCAATCGCCACCCGCAAGCGGGTCCCCGGTCCACAATCCGCAATCCCCCGTCACCGTCCTGCGCGGCGTTGGGGACGACAAGGCGCGGCTGCTCGGCACGCTCGGCATCCGCACG
>DASUBC010000020.1:0-2132 GCA_035763465.1 Thermomicrobiales bacterium | reverse complement strand
CTGCACATCTGCATCGAGCGCGCGGCGCTGCGCGCCCACGACTTTTCCGCCGTGCGGTTCAATCTGCAATTTCTCTAACGCCTGCCGGCGCATTCGCCCTGGATGGTATCCTTACCGCCGAAAACTGCGCCATTGGCCTATAGAGACTATCCTCAAGGGAAACGAGCGGAGGACACAACGAGAGCGAGCGCCATGAGACTACTTGCTGCTCTGCGAGCACGCGCCGAACTGGCAGTCGTGAGTAACGGTGGGGAACGGGTTACACATCTCTACCCCAACGACGGCTATTACATGCACCTGTCAATCTATCGCTTCGCAGCGCCGCTGGCGCGCGGCCGGCATGTGCTCGACGCGGGGTCCGGGGCAGGCTATGGCGCGTGCTATCTGGCAGATCATGGCGCGGCGTTCGTCCACGGTGTCGAGGTTGATCCTGAAGCGGTTGCGTTCAGCCAGTATCACTTTCGCCGCGCGAATCTCCGGTTCCGCCGTATGGACCTGCAACAGCTGACCGGGTTCCCGGCCCAGAGTGTCGAGGTAATCTTCTCTTCCAACGTGCTTGAACACGTTCCCGATGTCGTAGCGTTCGTCCGCGCCGCCTGGCGCGTGCTCACTGCTGACGGTGTGCTCATTGTCGCTGTCCCACCCATCGTTGACGCGGCGACGCGCGCGGACACGGCCACCAACCCGTATCACCTCACGCTCTGGTCTATGCGCCAGTGGCAATATGTGCTGACCCGCTTCTTCCAGGAGGTGGAATACTATCAGCACCACTGTACGTCGCCGAAAGCGCAGCTCGATGTCAACAAACCTGCGTCGGCCACTACAGTTCGGGAGACAGATTTCACTTTTACGCCGCTCGCACTCGACGAGAGCCTGAGCCGCAGCACGATCACTGGCATCTTCGTCGCCCGCCAGCCACGGCCGGTGAACTGCCTGCCGCCGCCTGAGATACCCTTGCCGATCGTGGACGATTCCTACACGCGACCAAGTCCACTCAGGAAACCGCGCCCGCTCGCCTCAGGAATCATGCAGCGCCTGCGTGGCACACGCACCCACCTCGTTCCTGCGGGCAGCATACGCGAGCTCCTGTGGTTTGTGTTGTTCCGGTTTGCACAGAT
Source organism: Thermomicrobiales bacterium (assembly GCA_035763465.1). GTDB lineage: Bacteria > Chloroflexota > Chloroflexia > Thermomicrobiales > CADCWN01 > DASUBC01. Next base: position 1,014 of record DASUBC010000020.1, on the reverse strand, counting down.
CTGGGAGCAAGGTGGCGCCGCCGCCGTAGTGCGGAAAGCACGAGCGCGACTCTCGGGACGCAGGTAATCGCACCATACCAGGCGTGTTAAGTCTGACCCGCCACTGTCTGGCTGGCCTGCCCCTCCTCACAACAACTACGGCCGCAACCATCCGCGACCCGTTGTGTCTGCGGCGCGCCCAGCGCCACCCCTCGTCACTCATTACTCGTCACTCGCCATGCCGAGCAGCCGCGCCAGGTTGCCGCCCTTCACTTTCGTTCGGTCGGCTTCGGAGAGATGGCCGAGATGTGCGTCCACAATGGCTGGCGTGCCGCTGCCCCAGACGAGATGGTCGGGGCCGAAGGCGTCCACCACCTGGCGGGTGAAGGCGAGCGCGCTGAGGTAGAGCGGACCATCGCTGGCGAAGTGGTTCAGACCGGAGAGTTTCATATACACATTGTCGAGATGCGCCAGCGCCAGCACATCAGCATACTCCACCGCCGTGCCTAGCTTCGGCTCGGCCAGGTGGTCAATCAGCACCGGGACGGTGGGAAAGGCGCGAATCGCGGCGGCGGCATCGGCGGCATAATTGGGGCCGATGTGCAATTCAACGATCAACCCCAGTTCGGCCGCCTGCCGCCAGATAGCGCGCACGCCAGCATCGGCGAAACTCGTCAGGTACGTTTCCTTGCCCCGGTGCGCGTGAAAGCGCGTCGCCACGATGCGCGGCTCGCGCGCGACGAGGTCAGCCAGCTTACGCGGCGCGTCGGGATCGCTGGGGTAGAAGAGGCTGGTGCCCCAGAGCAGTGATGGTTCGCGCGTCAGGCAGTCGAGCACCAGCCGGTGATCGTCGCCATACGGTTCGGGCTGCACCAGCACCGCGCCATCAATGCCCTCCGCGTCGAGCCGCGCCAGATAGTCAGTCAGCGGGTCGGCCGTCAGCCGCGCGCTGTCCGGCGTGTACGCCGCCTGGGGATGCCAGGGATAGCGCGCCTGGTCGGCGCTGAACATGTGCGCGTTCCACTCGATGATCAC
>DASUBC010000019.1:0-4162 GCA_035763465.1 Thermomicrobiales bacterium | reverse complement strand
CGGGCAGTGCGCTGGTTTAGCACTGCGCCAGTAGAGAAGCACCGTGCTGACCAATACCGACTGCCCGACTGCCCGACTGCCCGACTGTGAACTCGTACGTGAGAGGATTGAGGATGAGTGGGACGGAACACACACCCGACTATGGCGTCACCAATGGCGGGCCGGTCATGGCGATCTTCGCCCACGCCGACGACCCCGAGTTCGTCGCGGGCGGCGCGCTGGCCCTCTGGGCGGCGGCTGGCCGCCGGCTGATCTATGTCATCTGCACCGATGGCAGCAAAGGCTCCAGCGACCCCGACATCGCGCCCGCCGACCTGATCGCGCGCCGGCAGGAGGAGCAGCGCGCGGCGGCGCGGGCCTTCGGCTGCGAGGACGTCGTCTTCCTCGGCTACGAGGACGCGATGCTCGAACCGACGCTCGACCTGCGCCGCGACATCACGCGCGAAATTCGCCGCTACCAGCCGGAGATCGCCGTCGCCTTCGACCCATCGGTCTACTGGTTCGGCGACAGTTACATTCAGCACCCTGACCACCGGGCGTCGGGCGAGGCGGCGCTGGCCGCCATCTTTCCAGCGGCGCGCGATCACCTGACCTTTCCCGAACTGCTGGCCGAAGGTTTCGCGCCGCACAAGGTCGAGGAGGTCTACCTGGCGTCGTCCGCGACGCCGAACCGCTGGTTCGACATCAGTTCGGTACTGGACCGCAAAATCGCGGCGATCCGCGCGCACCAGAGCCAGGTCGGCGACGGCGCGGGCGCGTTCGACTGGGTCCGCGAGCGTGCCCATGCCGCCGGCAAGGAGCAGGGGCTGGAATACGCCGAGTCCTACCGCTTCATCAACCTCGCCGCGCGGCGCTCGCCGGCTGAACGGAAGGTGGAAGAGTAACCGGCTCGCACTCCTTCAAGACGCAATGAATACACTCGTGGAGGTTGGGACACCCGCAGCGCAAACCCCGCGCGAGCAGGCGGCGCATACTGGCCGCCTGGCGGATCAGGCGGTCCACTTCGGCAAGCTTCTGGCTCGCTAGCGCCTGCCAGCGATCCGGGAGCGGCGCCACATCTTCGCGATTCTGGAAGAGTAGCTCGATCTCGGCCAGCGTGAAGCCGAGGCGCTGGGCCGTCTGAATAAAAGCCAGGCGGTCCAGAATCGCCAGGTCGTAGCGTCGCTGGCCGCCATGTCGGCGCGGCGGCGGCAAGATGTTGATGCTTTCGTAGTAGCGGATCTTCGAGGTCCGCACCCCGGCCTGCCGCGCCACCTGGCCGATGCTCAACTCCATGATCTTCCCTCTGATACCCTCTTGACTTCAAGTCGGCTTGAACCTGTACCCTCATTCGCAAGCCTCCAGCGTGGGGGCAGCGGGTTTCTACCGACGAAGGAGACGGGAATGACGACGACCAGTCTACAGGAAGTGACCGATGCGACATTCGAGCAGCTGGTGCTCACAGCCAGTGGCGCTATCCTCGTTGATTTCACGGCCCAGTGGTGCCCGCCATGTCACGCGCTCGCGCCGGTGCTGGACGAACTCGCGCGGGAGCAGGCAGAGCGACTGACGATCGTCAAACTCGACGTAGACGAGAATCAGCGCGTGGCGAATCAGTTCGGCGTGATGAGTTTTCCCACGCTGATCCTGTTCCGCGATGGGCAGCCGGTGACGCAGATCATCGGCGCCCGCCCGAAAGCCCGCCTGCTGCGCGAACTCGCCCCGTACCTTGACCAGTAGACGACGTCATTGCCCACCGGGTCGTCACATGCCCTGCAACGCCCGGTGGGTCCCCAATCTTCCCGCCTGTGGTGTAGCAAGCTGGTGGAAAGCAGGTACGTTCACGCGCCTGGCTGCTGCGCCGCCGCCTGCCGCACGGCGGTCAGCGCGGCGGCGTAATCGGGTTCGCGCATCTGGTCGGGAACGTAGTCGGCATAGACGATGCTGCCAGCGCGGTTGATCACGAAGACCGCGCGCTGGAGCAGCCGCCACTCTTTGAGCAGTACGCCATAGTCGCAGCCAAAGGCTTCGCTCTTGTGCGCCGAGAGCGCCTGGTGCGCGACTCCTTCGGCGGTGCTCCAGCGCGCCTGGGCGAACGGCAGGTCCATGCTGATGGTGTAGACGGTGACGCCCGACGGTAAGTCGCCGCGCAGGCGCTCCCACTGCCGCGTCTCGACATGGCACACCGGCGTGTCGAGCGAGTTGACGACGTTGAGCAGCCGCACCGTGCCGGCGGAATCGGCGAGCCGCACCTGCTGCATCCCGCCCGCCTCGGCATCGAAGCGTTCCAGCGTGAAGTCGGGCGCGGCGTCGCCGGGCGCGAGTTTGCGCCCGATGACGGTCAGCTGCTCGCCAAGTTCAAACGCTTCGCCGGTGCGCTCGTCCTGGGACATGATTCCTCCTCGGCGCGCTACTCGTGTGCCATGCGACAACATCGTTGCCGCAGAGAATACGTGGCTGAGCCGGCCGGTGTTTGTTGTGCCCGCTGCGGTTGTCAGGCTTTGGAGTGCTGCTCGACGTGCGGGGGGACAAGCCTGCCCCGGCGGCGGAGAAAGACAATCAGTGCGCCGATGGCGCAGATGACCGCCGCGAACGCGAAGAACTTCTGCTCTTTGAAGAGGCTGATCGAGAGCGCGCCGAAGAGCGCGGTGAGGCCGTAGAGCAGCAAGGCGATCTGGCGCACGCTGAGGCCCGCCTTGCGTAACTGGTGGACGAGGTGGGCGTCGTCGCCGCCCTGCATCGGCGAGCGACCGGCGGCGACGCGGCGGATGATCACGAGCGCGGCGTCGAGAATGGGGAAGCCGAGCACCAGCACGGCCGTCGCGATCTTCGCGCCGCCGATAATCGAGACGACGCCGAGCGCATAACCGAGGAACATCGAGCCGCCAGTGCCCATGAAGAGGCGCGCGGGCGGAAAGTTGAAGACCAGGAAGCCAAGACAGACGCCAGCCAGGATGAGCGGCAGGAACGCGATTGTGTACTGCGGCTCTTTGAAGCCGGTGCGCTTCACCAGGCTGGCCGCCACCAGGACAAGCGCGCTGATCATCGAGACACCGCCGGCCAGGCCATCGCTCGTGTCGAGCCAGTTCAGCGCGTTGATCATCCCGACGATCCAGAGCAGAGTCACAGGCACGACGAAGATGCCGAGCGGAATCTGGTCGCCCCCAACCGGGAAGGGGTTGGAGACGTTCATCATGCGGACGCCGAAGGCGATCGGGATGGCCGCGCAGCCAATTTGCGCGATCAGTTGCGGCAGCGGCGGCAGGCGCTTCCAGTCGTCCCAGGCGGCGAACGGCACGAGGAAGGCCGCGCCCAGTGTCAGGCCGATCAGCCGGCTATTCTCGGCCAGCACTTTGGGCAGCGCGTACGTGACGCCATATTCGCTGAGAAAGCGGTCCTGCGCCTTCAGGATGAAGGGCAGACTGACGACCAGCGCCACGAAAAAGGCCGCGATGATGCCGTAGCCGCCAGTGCGGCTGATTGGCCGGCGCTGCATCTCACCTGGCCGGGGCCGGTCTACCAGCCCGCCACCGACCGCCATGCCGGTCGCCGCCGCGAGGGGCACGAAGATGAGCGCCCCCACCAGGGCGGCGGTGAACACGATGAGCAGTTGCGCCCAGACCGGCATACTATGCTCCGCATAGAGTCGTGAGTGCGTGAGTCGTGAGAGGCTGGGAATGGTTCTGCGCCAGTGGATAAAGGCTGCGCTGACCTAAAATCTGCTCACGACTCACGCACTCACGTCAAGGTATCGCGTGCGCCCAGGCGAGGGCGCGGGTTTTCAGGTCGGCGTCCGTCGTGGCCGCTTCGACTGCCGCGAGCATGTCGGTGATGCCGGTGGCAATCGGTGTGCCGGCCGGCGCGGGGGCGATGCCGCAGACCCGCAGAATCCCGGCGTAGGCAGCAGGCGCGAACCATTCGCCGCCGGCGGTCAATTCTTCGTGCAGGCGCTCGCCAGGGCGCAGACCGATGACGCGCATCGGCGGCTCGCCAGCATGACCGAGCGCCGTCCAGACCCGCCGGGCAATTTCGATCACCGGCACGGCGGGGCGCGCATCGGGCAGCAGCACGGTGAAGGGGTCGGTGAAGGCGGGCGCGGCGCCGTAGGCGAGGAGCAGGGAGGCGTGATGGGGCGCGATCCAGTAGCGCGCCATGGCTGGATCGGTGAGCGTCAGCGGTTCGC
>DASUBC010000018.1:0-3200 GCA_035763465.1 Thermomicrobiales bacterium | reverse complement strand
GGATAGGGGATAGTCTCTCGTCAGCACTGTGCTGGCAGACCAGCGCACTGCCTGGGATGAGCACTATCCCCTATCCCCTATCCCCTCCACCAGCGTCAGCACCGCCGCCTCGGGTGGGCAGTTGAACCGGATGTAGGGAGGGACGCCGCCGACGCCGCGCCCGGTGTAAATGGTAGGTTCGAGGTGCAATCCGCTGACGTAACGCCGGCCCAGGAACGGTAACAGCGGGGCGCCGAGACCGGGCAAGACCACCTGCCCGCCGTGGCTGTGTCCGGAGAGTTGCAGGTCAACGCGCAGCCCGCGCGCCAGCGCCTCGTCCGCCACCTCTGGTTCGTGCGCCAGCAGAATGCGTGACCCGCCCGCCGGCACGCAGGCCAGCGCCTCGCCAAGGTCGTCGTGCCGGCGGGCGGTGGAATCGAGGCCCGCCACCCAGAACGGCGCGCCGCCCGGCGCCACCAATCGCACGGACTGATTACGTAACACCGTAATGCCAGCGCCGGCCAGCCGCGCGGCGATGTAATCGCCGCCTGCCCAGTAGTCGTGGTTGCCGAGCACGCCGAAGACACCGAGCGGCGCCCGCAACTGGCCGAGTAGTGCCAGCGGGCGGTCAATATCCTCGGCTGTGCTATTGACGTAGTCGCCGCCGAGGAGAATGACATCGGGGCGCGTATCGTTCAGCAGGCGTACTGCCCGTCGCAGCAAGGCCACCGGCCGGCCGGGATCGTGGTGAATGTCCGTCAGGAAGCCGATTCGCACGCCGGCCAGACCGGGCGGTAGTCCCACCAGTGGCACGGTGACGTCTTCCAGGCGCAGGTGACGCGGCGCAACATGCTCGGCGTACCAGGCGAAGCCCGGCAGGTGTCCCACCAGGTTGAAGAACGGCCCCATCACCGCTTTGAGCGGGTTGCCCCTGGCGAGCAAGGTCTGCCGCCCGCCGAAGCCAACATGCAAACCTTCGGCGATGTCGTCGTTTCGCACCCTGCCTCAACTCCAGCGCGTCAGCGCGCCGCCGCGCCACCGTGGCGCCGGCCATAGGCTAATTCTAGTCCTTCAGCGGCGTCTGAACACGCGGGCATCAGGCCAAAGCGGATAGTAGTAGCAGACAGTGTGTTACGGGCCTGTATATGCCGCCCGATTTCACCCGATCGGCCCTTCCAGCACACTGCTACCGGCCAGCAATTCGGCTGCCACCATCGGACTGTCCGGCGCCAGACGCGGCTTCAGCACATCCATTTCAACGATTGGCCGATGCTCGCCCAGAACCGCGCTGTAGGCTGCCTCGTAGCCGTCGGCCATCGCGGCGGCGCTGAAGCGGGTCTCGACCCACTGGCGGCAGCGGTGACGGTCTAGCGCCGGAATGCGGTCGGCGACCGCCGTCAGTTCGTCGAGCGTGTCGCGCACGAAGCCGGTCTCGCCGTCGGCAACGACTTCGGGGACCGAGCCGTGCCGCAACGCCAGCACTGGCGTGCCGCAGGCCATCGCCTCGATCATCGCCAGGCCGAACGGCTCCGGCCAGTCAATCGGGAAGAGCAGCGCATAGGCTGGCCCCAGGAAGGCGCATTTCTCGTCTTCACCAATTTCCCCGATATATTCCACCAGTTTGCCGTCAATCAACGGCTTGACGCTGGCCTCGTAGTAGTCCTGATCTACCTTGTCTACTTTCGCCGCGATCCGCAAGGGGATGCCCGTGCGCCGCGCGATGGCGATGGCGCCCTCAAGGTTCTTCTCGGGTGAGACGCGGCCGATGAAGGCGAAGTACTCGCCATGGTCGGGATATTCGGTATACGGCGTCAGGTCCATACCGTTGTACACGGTGGCGGCCCAGTGCGCCCAGCTGAGCGGTCGGCGCTGGCTGTTGCTGATCGAGATCAGCGGCGCGTCACGGTACGCACGCATGATTGGCGGGAGGTCGGGCAGATCAAGCCGCCCATGTAACGTCGTCACGACCGGCGTCTCGACCAGGCGGGTGAAGGGCAGGGCAAAGTAATCCTGGTGGTTGTGGATGATGTCGAACTCTCGTGCTCGCTCGAAGACGATGCCCAGTTCCAGCATGGTATAGACATACGGGTCGGCGATGCTCGGATTAAGCCGCAGCGCCTGCGGCGTCACCGCCGCCAGCGTCGCCGTGGTGATGGAGTCACCGCTGGCAAATAGTGTGACGTCGTGGCCGCGCCGGACCAATTCCTCGGTCAACGCGGAGACAACGCGCTCGGTGCCGCCATACAACTGCGGTGGCACCCGTTCCGCGACGGGCGCAATCTGTGCGATACGCATTCTCATCCCTCCATGTAGTACGTCGCAGGTCTGCAAGTCGCAGGTCATAGGTCTCTGTGGTCAATGCTGCTGGCCATCCGAAAACGCTAGTTGGTAGAAAGCCACTGCCTCATCATGAGAGACCTGCGACTTGCAACTTGCCGACCCGCGACCTCGATCAGTATTCGATCGCGACCTGAATGGCGCCTTCTTTTCGTACGGTGGCGGTCAACGTAGTGTCGCCGGAGCGTTCGTAGCGTAAGTCAACCCGGCCCTGGCCGACGCGCAAGCCGCTGATAGTCACCCAGTCGAGCCAGTCGGGGAGACAAGGCCGGATAACGTGCAGGCGGTTGGCAAACGCGTCTGGGACGAGTCCCAGCACTGCCTGGAGTAAATTGGGTAGGGCGCCCGCCGCCCAGGCTTGCGGATTACAGGCGACGGGGTAGCGCACCGGAGTGCGGTAATCAGCACGCCCGAAGCCGGCGAAGAGCTCCGGCAGCCGGTAATACTCGAAGCGCGTGGCTGCCTCGTACAGACCAGTGAAGATGCGTAGCGCGTCGTCGTCAAAATTGTACGCGCGGAGACCGACGGCGATCAGCGCGTTGTCGTGGGGCCAGATCGAGCCAACCTGATAGTCAAAGGGGTTGTAGGCGACGGCGCCGCGCGATAAGGTGCGGATGCCCCAGCCGGCGAAGAGTTTCGCCGGGTCCATCAGCGTGTCGCGCACAGCGGCGGCGTGCTCCGGGGCGACAATGCCGCCCCAGAGGGCCTGTCCCTGGTTCGAGGCGTCCACGACCGCCGGGCATTTCTCACCCACCGCACCCTGGAGCGCCAGGGCATAGTTATCCGCCTGGGGCTGCCAGAACTGCTGCTGAAAACGCCGGCGCAGTTCATTCGCGGCCTGCGCTAGCTCGGCCGCGCGGCTCTCGTCGCCTGCCTGGTCGAAG
>DASUBC010000017.1:0-9544 GCA_035763465.1 Thermomicrobiales bacterium | reverse complement strand
GGCGCGGTTACACCATCGTCGCGACCGACTGGTCGCCGGCGATGGTCGCGCGCACCCGCGAGCGCGCGGCGGCGCAGGGTCTGGCCGACCGGATCACCGCAGTGACGCTCGGCATCCATGAACTTGACGAGCTCAACGCTGCCCCGTTCGACGCTATCTATTCGGACCTCGGCCCGTTCAACTGCGTGCCAGACCTCGACGCGGCGGCGCAATCGTGCGCGCGGCTCCTGCGGCCCGGCGGCGCGCTCGTCATTTCAGCGATCGGCCGCGTCTGCCCGTGGGAGATCGCCAGTTTTACGCTACGGGGCCAGTTGCGCCGCGCCACCGTGCGTTTCTCGCACCGGGCCATACCGGTCGGGCTGAACCAGCGCACCGTCTGGACGCGCTACTACACGCCGCGCGCGTTCGCGCGCCATTTCGCGCCGGCCTTCGCGCTAACCACCTATCGCGCCCTGGCGCTGGCCGCGCCGCCGCCCTACTTCGACGGTTTCGCCGCCCGCCACCCCCGCCTGACCGCTTCGCTCTGGCGCCTTGACGACCGCCTCGGCGCGCTGCCCGTCCTGCGCGACCTGGGGGACCATTTTTTGCTGGTACTGACGAGGCGGGAGTGAGATGACGACCGCGCCTGCCGCTCCGGCGGCGACGACCGCGTTCACCTTCGCCTGCCCACACTGCCAGGGCGACCTGCTCGTGTCCGGCGCGACAGCGCGCTGCCCGGCGTGCGCCAAGATATTTTCCCGCATCGAGGGTATCTGGCGCTTCTGCACAGCGGACGACGCGGCGCGCTACGCGACCTTTCTCCACGAGTATGCTACCGTCCGCGCAGCCGAGGGGTGGGGCGCAGGAGAGAGCGCTTACTATCGCGCGCTGCCCTACGCCCCGGCCGGCGACTCACACGGCGAGGTCTGGGCGATTCGCGCCCAGCACTACGAGGCGCTGCTTGAGCGCGTCGTGCGCCCGTTAGCGGCGTCCGAAGACCGGCCGCTCAGTATTCTCGACCTGGGCGCGGGCAATGGCTGGCTGGCCTATCGCCTGGCCACACTCGGCCACCATGTCGCCGCCGTGGACCTCTCGTCCGACGTGCGCGACGGCCTGGGCGTGCATCGCTACTATGCCGACGCCGACAGCGACAGCAGCCCATTCATGTCCATTCAGGCGGCGTTCGACCACCTGCCCTTCGCCGCCGCGCAAGCCGATCTGGTCGTCTTCAACGCGGCGCTGCACTACTCGACCGACTATGCAGCCACGCTGACCGAAGCCCTGCGCGTGCTGCGCCCTACCGGCGCGCTCGTCATCATGGATACGCCGTGCTACCGCCGCGCCGCCGCTGGCGACCAGATGGTGTGCGAACGCGAGGAGCAATTCGCCCAGCAGTTCGGCTTCCGCTCGTCCGCCCTTGCTTGTGAGAACTACCTGACACCGCAACGCCTCGCCCAACTCGGCGCTGACCTGCACATCGCCTGGCGTACCGTGGACGCGCCGCCGCCCTGGCGCACAACCGCTCACGCCTGGCGCGCCCGCCTGCGCGGGCGGCGCGAGCCGGCAACGATGCCGCTGGTGGTAGGAACGCCCTCACCCCCCGGCCCCCTCTCCCGTATTACGGGGCTGGGGGAGCGAGCGGGGGTGAGGGCCACCCGCCGCACCGCTGCGCGCTTCCTGCTCCGCTGGCGCTACCGCCTCTTCCAGCGCGGGCGCTACGACCGGTTGGTGGTAGAACGGGTCGCGGGCGTGCCAATCGTCGTGCTGCCGCAGGTCTTCAACCCGAAGTTGCTGCGGACGGGCGAGTTCCTGGCACGCACGCTTGACACGCGCACGATTCCGCTCGGCACGGCGGTACTGGACCTGGGTACCGGCTCTGGCATCGGCGCGATTTTCGCGGCGCGCTGGGCCGGGCACGTCGTCGCGGTGGACATCAACCCGGATGCGGTGCGCTGCGCGCGCATCAACGCGCTGCTGCATCGCCTGGACGAGCGAATCGCCGTGCGCCAGGGCGACCTCTTCGCGCCGGTAATGAGCGAGCGCTTCGACGTCGTCCTGTTCAACCCGCCGTATTATCGCGGCACGCCGCGCGACGCGCTCGACCACGCCTGGCGCTCGCCCGACATCATCGAACGCTTCGCTGCCGGGCTGCGCGACCACCTGACGCCGGGCGGCAGCGCGCTGGTTGTTCTCTCGACCGACGGCGTGGCCGCCGCCTTCCTGCGCGCCTGCGCCGAAGCCGGCTTCGGCGCGGAAGTCGTGCGCCGCCGCGATTTCGTCAACGAGGTTCTCACCGTCTACCGCCTGCGCCAACTCATGACTCATGACTCACGCACTCATGACCACAGTGGAGACCGCCATGCTCATCCTCTATAACCCGCCGAGCAACGCCCAGCGCAAGCCGGTGCTACCGATGTCGCTCCTGGCGCTCGGCGCGGTGCTGGAAGGCGCGCACGAGTACCGGATCGTGGACGGCAACCTCGCGCCGGACCCACTGGCGGCGCTCGACCGGGCCATCTCGGAGACAAACGCGAGCGTACTCGGCGTCACGGTGATGCCCGGCCCGCAGTTGAGCCAGGCGGCGCCGCAGTGCCGCGCCTTGAAGGAGCGCCATCCTCACCTGACGATCGTTTGGGGCGGTTACTTCCCCACGCAGCACTTCGAGGCTTGCCTGCGCGCTGAGTACGTGGATTACGTCGTGCGCGGTCACGGGGAGGTGATTTTTAAGGCGCTGCTCGACGCGCTCGCCGCTGGCGACGACCCGACCGCCATTCCGGGCCTGGCCTACCGCGACCCGGCCAGCGGCGCGATCGTGAGCAACCCGGTCGCGCCGATTCCCCATCCCAACCGGCTGCCCGACTTCCCTTACCAGCGCCTCGACGTGCCGTGCTATGTGCGGCCCACTTTTCTGGGCCAGCGCACGATGGCGCACCACTCCAGTTACGGCTGTCCCTTCTTCTGCAACTTCTGCGCGGTCGTCAACATGGTCGGTGGGCGCTGGCTGGCGCAGTCGGCCGAGCGCACGGCGCACGTCGCGCACGAGCTGGTCGCGCGCTGGCAGGTGGACGCCATTGAGTTTTATGACAACAACTTCTTCGTCCACGAAGCGCGCACCGCCGAGTTCGCGGAGCGTGTGCGCGACCTTGGCATCGCCTGGTGGGGCGAGGCGCGCATTGACACCTTGCAGCACTACTCCGAGCGCACCTGGGCGCTGATGCGCGACAGCGGCCTGAAGATGGTCTTCATGGGCGCGGAGTCGGGGTCGGACGAGACGTTGCAGCGGATGAACAAGGGGAAGTCGGCCTCGACCGAGAAGACGCTGGCGATCGCCGCCCGAATGGCCGCATACGGCATCGTGCCGGAGTTCTCCTTCGTGCTCGGCAATCCGCCCGACCCGGAGGCCGACGCGCACAACACAATGGAGTTCATCCGCAAGGTGAAGCGGGTCAATCCGCGCGCCGAAATCATCCTCTACATGTACACGCCCGTACCGCTGGCCGGCGAACTCTTCGACCAGGCGAAGGCCAACGGCTTCCAGTTCCCCGAGACGCTGGAGGAGTGGATCAGCCCGACCTGGCAGGAGTTCGCGCAACGGCGCAACAACCATGTGCCCTGGCTGCACGACCCGCTACGCCGCGAAGTCCACGACTTCGAGCGCGTGCTGAACGCCTATTACCCCACCAGCACCGACCCGAAACTGCGCGGCGCGTGGCGCTGGGCACTCAAAGCGGCGAGTGGCTGGCGTTACCACCTGCGCGCCTACCGCTATCCACTTGAACTTCGCGCCCTGCACAAAGTGATTGCCTACCAGCGTCCCGAGACGAGCGGCTTCTGAGGAGGTCAGGAATGGTCGAACCCGCCGAAGTCGCCCGCCGCACGCTGACGCAGCTCACGCACCGGCTTTACAGCCTGCCGGTGGTGGTGCTGATGCCGCACAGCCGCTGCAACTGCCGCTGCGTGATGTGCGACATCTGGAAGGCCAATCACAATAAGCGCGAACTGTCGCGCGACGACCTGGCCGCGCATCTGCCCGCCTTTCACGAGTGGCATGTTCAGCACGTCGTCCTCTCCGGCGGTGAGGCGCTGATGCACAGCAACCTCTGGACGCTCTGCGCCTTGCTGAAGGAACTGCCGGTCACAATCACCCTGCTTTCGACCGGCCTCCTGCTGGAACGCCACGCCGCCGACGTCGCCCGCTGGTGCGACGACGTGATCGTGTCGCTCGACGGCAGCCGCGCCGTGCATGACGCCATTCGCAACGTCCCCGACGCGTTCGACCGGCTCGCGGCTGGCGTCGCGGCGCTGAAAGCACAGAATCCCGCCTTCCGCGTGACCGGCCGCTGCGTCCTCCAGCGGCGCAACTTCCGCGACTTGCCAGCGATCATCCCCGCCGCGCACACGCTCGGCCTCGACCAGATTTCCTTCCTGTCTGCCGACGTCTCCTCGGAAGCCTTTAACCGGCCCGCGCCGTGGGACGGCGACCGTGCGGCCGATGTCGCCCTCAGCCGTGCCGAAACCGCCGACTTCGCGATGCTCGTGGAGGAGGTCATCGCTAGTCATGCCACCGATTTCTCGTCCGGCTTCATCGCCGAAACGCCCGACAAGTTGCGCCGCCTGCCACAGTATTACGCCGCGCTCCATGGCGTGGGCGACTTTCCGCCGACGGTCTGCAACGCGCCGTGGGTCTCGACGGTCATAGAGGCCGACGGCACCGTGCGACCGTGCTTCTTCCACCGGCCGCTCGGCAATCTTCACCAGCAGCCGCTCGCCGACATTCTCAATTCACCCGAAGCCATTGCCTTCCGGCGCAATCTCGACGTCACCACCGACCCGATCTGCCGCAAGTGCGTCTGCACGCTGCACCTGGGCAGGAGAACACCGGCGTGAACGAGGGCGGCGGTCCCGGCCCCCCCAGAATTGGGGGGGCCGGGGCCGCCGCTGCCTATGACGCCATCGCAGCCAATTACGAGGAGCAGGTGCGCGGCGACGCCTGGATGCGCGATGTGCTCTGGGCGCGTTATCAGCGCCTCTTCCGGCCGGGTGAGCGGGTACTGGATGTGGGCTGCGGCACGGGGCTGGACGCCATCTTTCTGGCGCGACGCGGCGTTGCCGTCACCGGCATTGACGTGTCGCCCGCGATGATCGCGCGCTTGCGCGAGCAGGTCAGCAGTCTCGGGCTGGCGGACCGTGTCGAGGCACGGATGCTGGACTACGCGGCGCTCGGCGATTGGCCTGGCGCGCAGATTGATGGCATCATCTCGGCCTTCGCGGGCCTGAGCACCGCTCCCGACCTCGCGCCGTTCGCCGCCGACGCGGCGCGGCTGCTGCGCCCTGGTGGGACGATGCTCGTGCATCTCCTGAATCGGTTCAGCCTGTGGGAGTGGCTGCTGCTCGTCGCGTGCGGGCGGTGGTCAGCCGCGCGCCATTTGGGCCAGCAGCGCGAGCGCGTGTTCACCATCGGCGGGCAGCCAGTGCAGCACTATCTTTGGTCGCAGGCGGAAGCCTACCAGCGGTTCTTCGCGCGCGACTTCACGCTGACCCGCGCCTACAGTCTCGGCGTGCTGCGCCCGCCGCACACGCTGCGCCGGCTGCCTGCGGCGGTAGCGAATGGTCTGGGCGCACTGGAGCAGCGGGTAAACGGCCGGCGGCCCTTCGTCAACTGGGGCCGGTTCTTTGTGCTGGAACTGGCGCGGCGCGACGATACCGCCACGCCAGCGCCGCGAGAATGAACGCGGTGCCCACCAGCCGGGCGCCGAACCGCGCGACGACCGCGCCGGTCGCCCCAATGCCCGGAATGAGCCACGCGCCGAGCAGCAGCACAGCCAGCACGCGGAGCGCGTCGCCGGCGGCCAGCAATTTGGGCTGGTCCGTGTGGTAGATGAGCAGCAACAACGGCGTCGCAAAAAGGTCAAAGATAACGATGAGGAGGAGTAGGCGGAAGAGGTCAGCGGACGGCACGTAGGCCGGGCCGTAGACCAGCGTAATCAGCGGGCCGGCCAGCGGCAGCAGCACGAGCAGGCCGAGCGCGACGATCCCACCGCGGGCCATGCTCCGCCGCACGTAGCGCCGCACTGCGTCCGGTCCTGCTAGTGATGACGCGGCCGGCAGCAGCACGGTATAGAGGCTGCTATTAACCAGATCGGCTTTCGTCGCCAGGTTCACGGCCAGCGCATAGACGCCGGCGATGGCGGCGCCGCGCCAGCGTTGCAGCAGCAGCAAGTCGAGTTGCGCCGCCAGGATGGCGCAACTGTTGGCGACCCACAGCCAGCCGCTGTAGCGCAGCAGCGGGACACCCTCCGCGCGCAGCAGCGGGCGCGCGGGCAAGCCCAGCTGCCAGCCGGGCGGCAGCAAGCGATAGCCGACCCCAAACGCGACCAGCGATGTGCCGATGCCCAGCACGACCAACGCCGTGACCAGCGTCAACCGACCGGCCAGCGCGAGCGCCAAGGCGAGTACGGCGGTCAGGCCGGCGTTGGTCAGCGATACTGCGGTGAGGCGGCCGAACGCGCCCGTGGCCTGGAGCATGGCGCTCACCGCGCCACTCAGCGCCGTCGCCAGGACGCCAAGGAGCGCGAGGACGAGCAGGCCAGCGTCTGGCAGGTGCAGGACTGCGTGCGCGAGCGGCGCGGCGACCAGACAGCCAATGGCGACCACAAGAGCCGCCGAGCTGGCGCGCAGCCAGAAGAAGACGCGCGCCCGCACACTGGCCGGCTCGCCGGGCCAGGCGCTGGCGATCCGCTTGACGCCGGCGTCGCTCAGACCGAGGTCGGCGACCGCGCCCGCGACGGTCGCGACTGCGCCGAGCGTGGCGAAGACGCCGAAGCCGGCTGGCCCGAGTGCCCGCGCGATGAGCAGCGACGCGACAAAGCCGAGCGCCAGCCGCGCGACACTGCCGCCTGCGACCGTCGCCCAGCCGCGCGACACCGGGTCGAAGAACGAAGCCAGACTGCGCGGCACCTTGACCCATGTCATACGATAATAGTCTCACGTTAGTCGTGAGTCGTGAGTGCGTGAGTCATGAGTTGTTTGGGGCGAACATTGCGCCGATAGCCAGGCGCCATGCCGACGAAGTCCTTCTTACGACTTACGCACTCACAACTCACGACTCGTACTCTACGGAGTTGGCGGGGCGGAAGCAAGGTGGCGCACAGCGAGCACAGTTTATCTCGGCTTGTCGAGGCACGGAGCCGTTACGGCGGCGCGGCGTTTGCCGGCGCTGGCGTGCGGTGGCGCAACTTGCCGCGTGCTCTGGCTGTCTGGCCGGCGGCGCTCGTGGTCTTTCTTGCCGCCACGCTGCCGCCCGCGCTTATCGCGGCGCGCGGCCACTTCGATGGGCTTTACGGGCAAGACCCCTACGCCTACTACGATTACGCGCTCGGCCCCGCGCGGCAGAGTTTGACGCACTTGCGCCCGCTGCCGCCGTTCTACTGGCCGCCCGGCTACCCGCTCGCCGTCGCGCTCACCTCGTTCGTCGCCGGCGCACGGCCGCTGCCTGGGCAACTCGTGAGCCTGGTCGCGGGGGGGCTGGTGGCCGTCTTCACGCTGCTGCTGGCACGCGAACTCTGGCCAGCGCGCGACGTGGCGGCGCTGCCGGCGTGGGGGCCGGCGCTCGCCGGGCTGGTCGTCGCCTGTGGCGGGCAGATGTGGCAGTCAAGCGCCGTCGTCATGGCCGACACGCTTGCGCTTGCGGCGACGACGGCCGGTGTCTGGGCGCTGGCGCGCTACGGGCGACGAGGACAGGGACGCTGGCTCGTCCTGGCGGCGGCGGGCCTCGCCATCGCCGTCGTGACCCGCTGGGCGTATGCCCTCGTCGCGCTGCCCTGTGCGCTGTACGCCCTCGGCGTGCTCGCACGCCGGACGCGCACATTGGCGGTGCGCGACAGCTTGGCCGCACTGGCCGTCGTGGTCGCAATCCTCGGGCCGATCGCCGGTCCCGCGCTCGCTGGCCTGGTTCAGCACGCCGCGCTCGCGCCCTTCGCGACCGACCTCCAGGTCTATTCCTGGCAGCCGCTGAACGCTTTCCGCCGGACCTTCGCCACCGCCGACGGCCAACTTGCCTACGCGCTGCCAAACGGCCTGTACTACGCCAGCCTGCCCGCCCGGCCGGTGTACCTGACGCCGCTGCTCGCCTGGCTCATTCTGCCGGGCTTGGGGCTGTTCGCCCGGTGGCGCGACCCGGCGCGGTGGCTACTCCTCGTCGGCTGGGCCGCCAGTGTGTTCGCCTTTCACGCTGGTGCCCCCTGGCAGAATATCCGCTTCGGGCTGGCCTTTCTGCCGCCCCTGGCGATTCTCAGCGCGCTCGGCTTCGCCACGCTCTGGACGCGCGCGAACGCCGCCGGCCGGACCGCGCTGGGCTTGCTGCTGGTCGCCGGCCTTGCCTGGCAGGTTGTGAGCGGCACACTTCTGCTCGATGACTTCATCGCGCGCAAGGACGCCGATCTCGCGCTCGTGCGCGCCGTCAACGTGCCACCTGATGCTCAGTTACTCACCTTCGGCCCAACGCTGACGTTCCAGCACTACACCGCGCTCGCCACCACCGACCTCTCGGAAGTTGGCCCGCGCGACCTTGCCCGGCTGCTCGCTGGTCAGCGCCCCGCCTATCTGCTGCTTGACGTATCCAATGTCGAAAGCCAGTGGCGCGGCTTGCCGCCCGACAGCAACTATCAATGGCTGCGCGCGGGACCGGGCCTGCGCGCGCTCGGCCAGTACGGGCCGTACACGCTCTTCCAGGTCGGCGCGGTGCCGCCAGGCGCGCCATGAAGATTGGCATCGTCGTCCCCGGCTTCAGCGCGCACGAAGGCGACTGGTGCATCCCGGCGCTCCTCGACCTGGGGCGCTGGCTGGCGCGTGAGAACGACGTACGCATCCTCGCACTGCGTTATCCTTACCAGCCCGGTGAGTATGCTGTCCATGGCGCTCGGGTTATGGCGCTCGGCGGCGCGGCGCGGCAGCGGCTGGGAAGCGCCCTGCTCTGGCGTCGGGCGTTCGCGACGCTGTCGTCCATGCACCGGCGCGAGCCGTTCGACGTGCTGCATGCGTTCTGGGCGACCGAGGCGGGCTTCATCGCGGCGCTCGCGGGCCGCCGGCTGGGTGTGCCGGCGGTCATCAGCCTGGCGGGCGGTGAACTGGCCCGCCTGCCGGACATTGGCTACGGCGACCAGCTACGCCGCGCGCAGCGCCTGAAAATCGGCCTGGCGCTCCGCACCGCTACCATGGTGACTGCCGGTTCCCGGTATCTGCTCGACCGGGCGCGACCCTGGCTGCGCTCGCGTGCGGCGGACACCGTTCACCGTGCGCCGCTTGGTGTAGACCTCAACCGCTTCCAGCCAGGCAGTATGCCGGTGCAGGCTGACCCGCCCGCGCTCATCCACGCCGCCTCGCTCGTGCCGGTAAAAGACCAGGCGACCCTGCTGCGCGCGGCGAAGATCCTACGCGAGCGCGGGCAACGATTCACGCTCGAAGTCGCGGGCGGCGGGCCGCTGGAGCCGGAATTGCGGCGGCTAACCCAGGCGCTCGACCTGACCAACATGGTGCGCTTCCACGGCGCTGTACCGCACCACGACCT
>DASUBC010000016.1:0-5823 GCA_035763465.1 Thermomicrobiales bacterium | reverse complement strand
AGTCCTGTGTTCATCTTAGGCAGCTGGAGGCAGTGCGTCTACGGTGATCGCGCCTAATGCTGGCTGTTGCGCTTGTGCATATTGCACTGCCGAAATGGCAGCGTGCGCGCCACCATCGTCGTGCCTGGGCAGGCGAAGTCGCGAGGACGCGAAAACCGTGGCGGGGATAATCTCCGCCACGGCTGGCTATTGTCTTGATGCGGCGTGTTATGCGGGAGGAGCCGCAGTGATGGAATGTATCTGCGGGAAGCCCACAGCCGGCCCAACACCGCCGGCGCTGTTGCCGCCCCAGGCGATCAGAAAGGCGCTGATGGCCGCACCAGAGAAGCCGAGGGCCGCGGCGCGCACGAGAAATTCGCGCCGGGAAATCCGGCCATGCTTCAATGCGGTAATCAGTTCCAGGGGCTGGTCATCCCCGACACGAGCCTCGTAGGTCACCCGAAATCACTCCTTCTCGCTGTTGTACAACCAATCATGGATGTTCTGAGGCGAACTCGCGCTCTGGTCAGCCGATCACCCGCTGCACGAACGCCGAATTGCCCGAACGAATTATGGGTCTCATCATGTATGGTCGTGGCTGTAGACGGCGACGCTACCTCCACGCGCATACCCCCTCAGTTACCAGTATACACCCATCGCGCGCCGAACCAGACGCACGATGGGCGACACTGCCTATCGGAATAAGAAAAACTCGCGTTCCAATACGCTGATGATGCGCTTACCCCTTGACCGCGCCAGCGGTGAGACCAGCCAGAATCCGGCGCTGGAAGATCAGCACCAGCACCACAATCGGGATCGTGACGACCACCGTGGCGGCCATGCGCTGCCCCCAGGGAATATCGAAGCTACTGCCCGTAGAGCCGGCAAAGTAGAGAATGGCCGGATTGACGGTGCGCTTGTCCGGCGTCGCAGTGAACGAGACAGCGAAGAGGAATTCGTTCCAGGCGCCGATGAAGGCGAGCAGACCGGTCGTTACCATGCCAGGCGCCGAAAGCGGCAGCAGCACCTTCCAGAAGGTCTGGAACGGGGTCGCGCCGTCCACATAGGCGGCTTCTTCAAGCGCGCCGGGCATCTGTTTGAAGAAGCTCGAGAGCACCCAGACAGTGAAGGGCAGCGTGAACACTAGATCGGCCAGGATGAGGGCGGTCAGGGTATTGTATAGCCCGAACTGCTTGAACAGAGCATACAGCGCGCCCAGAATCGCGATCTGGGGAAACATCGTCATCGCGAGGATCAGGTACAGCACTGGCGTGCGCCCACGGAACTTGAAGCGGCCGAGCGCGTAAGCCGCCAGCGAACCGAAGACCAGCGCAAACAGCGTCACGACACCGGCGACGATCGTCGAGTTCAGCAGCGCGCGGCGAAAGTCGCCACTCTCGAAGACCTTCGCGTAGTTGTCGAACGTCGGCTTGTGTGGAAAGTAACTGATCGGCGTCGCGAACAGTTCGCTCGGGCCGGTGAAGGATGAGCGCAGCGCCCAGTAGAACGGCGCGAGGGTATAGAACAGGATGATGGCGACGAGGATATAGAAGAGAATACGTAAGACAACCTGGCCCGCCGGCGACTTCTTGCCGGTACTCTCATTGCGTGATGTGCGCTGTTGCGCCTGTACGCTGGTTGCCATCAGTCCGTCTCCACCTTGAAGATCGACACGTAGGCGAGGACGAAGAGCGCGATGATAATGAAGATCGCGACACTGATCGTCGTGCCATAGCCGAGGTCGGAGAAGTTGACGATGTTTTCCTGGTTATAGACCGCCATCGTCATCGTATCCGGCCGGTTGCCAAACACGACATAGATGACGTCAAAGACTCGTAGCGCATCAAGGGTGCGAAAGATCAGGGCAACGAGAAGCGCGGGCCGTAATAGTGGCAAGGTAATGCGGAAATATTGCTGTATACCGTTCGCCCCGTCAATCTTGGCCGCTTCGTACACATCGCTCGGGATTACCTGCAACCCGGCGAGCAAGAGCAGCGCCATGAAGGGCGTCGTCTTCCAGATATCAATCGCGGCGACCGCCGGCAGGGCGGTAGAAGGCAGGGCCAGGAAGGCGACCGGCTTGCTGATGATGTGCAACTTCATCAACAGGTCGTCAATGACGCCATAGACGTCGTTGTACATCCATTGCCACATCTCGGCCGACACGACGGTGGGGATGGCCCACGGCACCAGCATCGCGGTCCGCATCAGGCCGCGCCCCTTGAATTGGGAGTTGATCACCAGCGCGATAATCATGCCGAGGATCGTCTCAAAGACGACGGTGATGACGGTGAAACGCACGGTCGTCGCGATCGAGTCGCGGAACGCGAGGTCTTGCACCAGGCGTTTGTAGTTGTCCAGGCCGACGAAATGCACCGGCTGTGGGCTAGCCAGGATCGCGTCAGTGAAACTCTGGTAGAGCGTTTGCAGCAGCGGCCAGATCGCGACGATGGCGATCATGAGCAGCGATGGCGCGAGGAAGATCCAGGCCAGGCGCGTCTTGCGCTGCTCATTGGTCAAGGTGTCCGGCTTACTCCGCGTACCCGTCGCCTGGTGTGAGGTGACAACTGGTTGGCTCATGGCCCTCTCCACAGGATTGGTGAGTACGGAGAAGCCGGCTTCTCCGTACTCACACGCGACCAACTCTGAAGCCGATCCTGGGGCGTCCGCGCCAGCGGTGGCGCGGACGCAACGCCGTTACTTCCGCACCACCGATTGGAGTTGCTGCGCGATCTGCTGCAATTCCCGCTTCGGATCCTGGCCGGTGAGCACCTGGTTGACGCCCTGGTAGAAGAACGTCGAACCCTGGTTGTACTTCTCACCCAGGCCGTTCGAGGGGCGCACGACGATGTCAATGTTCTCGCGCACCTTCAGGTACGGCTGCGCTTGCTGCACATCGGGATTCTGCGCGACATCGGTGTAGAGCGGCACATAATTGCCGATCACGGCGCGGTAGGTCGAAACTTCCTTGCTGCACATATAGCGGATGAATTCCTGCGCCGCGTCTTGCACCTTGGAGTACTTCGGCACCCCCAGCTGCCACCCGCCGAGACAGCCGACAGGCTTCTGCCCGCTCGGGCCAATTGGCAGCGGCGCGAGGTCGAACTTGCCATTGATCTTCGACTCCGGCGCGACGCCGAGCGCGTACATATACGGCCAGTTGCGCGCGAAGGCCGCGTTGCCGCCGACGAACGTATTCGCCGTTTCGGTCTCGGTGTAGCCGGTCACGCCTTGCGGCGAGATCGTGTTGACGAAACCCTTGATCGTCGTCAGGACCGCTGCAGCCTTGTCGTTGTCAACCGTGACCTTGCCGTTTTCGATGATCAGGCCGCCGCCATTGGAGGCGATCCATTCGAGCGCGTCGCAGGTCAGCCCTTCATACGCCTTGCCCTGGAAGACGAAGCCGGTGAAGTTGGCGTTACTGCCCTTCTCCCCGTCCATGATCTTCTTCGCCTGCTGCTGGAGCTCGTCCCAGGTCTTGGGCGGCGCGTTGAAACCGTACTTCTGCAAAAGGTCTGTGCGGTAGTAGAGGAAGCCGTTGTCGCCGAAGTACGGCATCGCGACCAGATGACCATCCACCGTGTCGTTGTCCACGATGCTCTTGAGCATGTCTTTGGTCATGTCGCCGAGTTTCGGCTGCAAGTCAATCAGGTGTGGCGCGAAGGCTGCCGGGTAGACGACGTCAATCATCAGCACGTCCAGGCCGGCGGATTGCCCCTGGAACGCCCGCTGGTAGAGTGCGTAGGTGTCGTTGGTATCCGCGGGCCGCGGGATAACCTGCACCTCGACTCCAGTCTCCTGCTGGAACTTGGCGGAGATGGCCTTGTCCAGCTCGGCGCCGATCCCGCCGTTATCACCATAGAAGGTGATCTTCTGCCCGCTGTACTTCTTGGCGTCCGCCGCGTTCGCGACGGCCGGGGGGTTATTCAGATTGTATTTGGCATTGCCAGGGGCCGGGGTTCCGGCTGCGCCACCAGCGGCGCCGGAGGCATTCGTAGATGTCGCGCTGCTTGTGCTGCCGCTCGCGGCGCTACTCGCCGCGCCAGACGCCGCGCTACTCGTCGCTGCGCTGCTTGACGCGGCGCTGGTGCTGGCGGCGCTGGAACTCGAAGACTTGCTTGCCGATGTGGTCGCGCCAGCCGCCCCGCCCGTTGCCGGGGTCGCAGTCGCATTGCCACCACACGCGATCAGGAACGCGTTGATCGCCGCCGCCGAAAAACCGAGTGTGGCGGCACGAACGACAAAGTCGCGCCGCGAAAGGCGCCCCTGTCGCAAGGCGTTGAGGATCTGCCGGGGCTGAACGCCGGGACTTTGCTGTTCTGTAGACACGCTTCGTTCCTCCTTCGTGCTACCCGTGGCTCCGAACCGACTCCGTCCCCCCCAACGCACGGAGTTGCCACCTCTCATCATATCACGACTTTGATCGCGTGCGTCTCCGCCGAGCATTGCATCCCCGAAAAGCCGGGTGGCTTTGCCGCTGGCGCGACTGGTTTCCCCACCTGTTCTCGCAAAGTGAGCAATTCCTGTGCCGCGAACGCCAGTTGCGGCGACAAGCGGGCCAATTGCCAGAGATTCGCGCGGCACGCCCGCGCTGGGCCTGGCGCCATGGCAGTACAGCGATGTATGCTGTGCCGCTTGACGACTTTTGGCGTCGCTGCTTATACTGCCGGTGCTACCTGGCAGAGGAAACGTCGCGTGAGGTTGCCGGTGGACAGTTCGGCTGCGCTACGCTGGGTGCTTCCCGTGATTATCGCTGTCGGCGTCGTGCTGACCGTCTTTACCTGGCAGCGCCAGCACACGCCGGAGACGCTGATCACGATCGCGCCCCTGCCCTCCGTGGCCGCCGCGTCTGTCACCGTCTTTGTCGGCGGGGCGGTTGCCCGTCCTGGTGTCTATACCCTGGCGCCCGGCGCGCGGGTCGAAGACGCGATCACGGCCGCTGGCGGCTTCACTGACGAGGCGAACCCCGACGGAGTGAATCGCGCTGCGCGCCTGCGCGACGAAGGGCAGGTGCTGGTGCCGCGCAAGGGCGAGCCGGTCCCCGCCCTCACCGGCGAGGCTCCGCCTGGCGCAACGGCCAGCGGCACCACGCCGCGCGCGACTGCCATCACCCCGGCCGGACCGATCAATGTGAACACCGCGAACGTGGACGAACTGGCGCGGCTGCCGGGCGTCGGCCCACATCTCGCACAAGCCATCGTTGACTACCGCAACGCGAACGGCCCCTTCACCAGCCAGGCCGACCTCGCGCACGTCAAAGGCATCTCCGAACGCATGGTCACGAGCTGGGCCGACCTGATTATGTTCGGGCCGTAGGATGCAGGGGATAGGGGATAGACGATAGGGGATAGTTCCTCTCCACAAGGCAGTGCTTGATTGCGGGCACAGTACTGAAGCGAACCCCTATCCCCTATCGTCTATCGTCTATCCCCTATCCCCTACCTGCTTCAACAGCCCCAGCACGGCGCGTTCTTCGCGGGAGAGCGCGGAAGTATCCGCAACCAGCTCCTGCTCAGTCAACCGCCGAAGTGTGTCGAGCATCGTGCCGTCCAGATAGGCGTCGAGCACGGCGGGATGGACGTAGGCTTTGCGACAGACGGCCGGCGTGTTCCCCAGGCGTTCAGCCACGCGCTTGATCGCCGCGACGATGTTGCGTTTCGCTTCGGCCTCGGTAGCGCATGGCGCACACTCCTTCAGCGCCACCGCGCAGAGAACGGTGCCGGCCCAGGTGCGGAAATCCTTGGCGGTGAACTCCTCACCCGCAATCGCGTGCAGGTACTCGTTGACATCGGCCGAGTCAATCGTCTGGCGATCGCCATCATCGTCCACGTACTGAAAGAGATC
>DASUBC010000015.1:0-9245 GCA_035763465.1 Thermomicrobiales bacterium | reverse complement strand
GCCTACCTGCTATACTGTATGGCCGCGATGGCATTGTCTGTAAGAATCGTTGGAAGGGAATAACCGGTACATGGACGAGCAAATCAAGGAGACTCTGGACAGTTTGCGCGAGCGGATCGAACAAGTCGGGAGGCGTCTTTGACTTACCCGGCAAAGAGGCGCAGATCGCTGACCTCGAAGCGGCGAGCGCGGCGCCCGATTTCTGGAACGATACGCGCGCCGCGCAGGTGACAATGCGCCGCCTGACCGCTCTGCGCGACCAGGTCGGCGAATGGCAGGCGTTCAACCAGGCCATCGGCGACGCCGAGGAATTACTGGCGCTGGCGGTCGAGGAAGGCGACGAGGGCGTGGTCGCCGAAGTCGCAGCCGACACCGAGGCGCTGGCGAAGCGCGTCGAAGCCTTCGAAGTCCGGCTGATGCTCAGCGGGCCGTACGACGACCACGATGCCATCGTCAATTTCAGCGCCGGGGCAGGCGGAGTAGACGCGCAGGACTGGGCGGAGATGTTGCTGCGGATGTACCTGCGCTGGGCCGAGCGGCGCGGCTTCAAGACTGACGTGCTCGACCTGACCGAAGGCGAGGAAGCCGGCATCAAGAGCGCCACCATCGAACTGCGCGGCCCCGACGCCTACGGCTACGCGAAAGGCGAGAAGGGCGTGCATCGCCTCGTGCGCCTCTCGCCGTTCGACCAGGCGCACCGCCGCCACACCGCGTTTGCCCAGGTCGAAGTGCTGCCCGAAGTGGAAGACGCGGGCGAACTCGAAATCAACGACGACGACCTGCGAGTGGACACCTACCGGTCCTCCGGGGCGGGCGGCCAGCACGTCAACAAGACGTCATCGGCCGTACGCATCACGCACCTGCCGACCGGCATTGTCGTAACCTGCCAGAACGAGCGCTCACAGCTGCAAAATCGCGAGTCGGCAATGAAGATTCTGCGCGCCAAACTGCTCGAACTTCGCGAGCGCGAGCGCGAGGAAGAACAGGCGCGGCTGAAGGGCGAGCGCGTCGCGGCCGAGTTCGGCAGCCAGATTCGCTCGTACGTCCTCCACCCCTACACGCTGGTGAAGGACGCGCGCACCGGCCAGAGCACCGGCGACATCCAGGCCGTGCTCGACGGCGACCTCGACTCTTTCATTGACGCCTACCTGCGCGGCCAGATCGGCGCCGACAGCGCCGAAGCCGGCGTCGCGTAGGAGGAAGGAGATTTCACCACCGAGGACACAGAGAGCATAAAGAGGAGCGAGAGAAGGAACGATAATGATCTTCCCTCCTTCGTTCTCTGCGATCTCTGTGTCCTCGGTGGTAAATCCGGTCCCCTCGCGTTACTCCGTCCCTCGCTGCGCCTGCTGGCGGGCGAGTTCGACGTAGTCCTCCCGCACGGGCACGAAGACGTCCAGGGCGAGACCACCCTGTGGGCCGCCGATGGCTTTGTGCGGTACGCCGCCGGGGATGACGTAGGCGTCGCCGGGGCCGATTTCGCGCTCTTCGCCCGCGATCGTCATCAGCAGCGAGCCTTCGATGATGTGGCCGAGTTGTTCGTGCGGGTGACTGTGCAGCGGCACTTCCTTGCCGGGCGCCAGCCGGACGAACGAGAACATCATCCGCTCGCCATTGACGAAGCGCGCCGTCACGCCGTCCACCAGCGCCACATCGGGTAGTTCAGCCAGTTTGAAGAACCGCTCCTGCGTTGCCTCACCAGCCATCTCGCCCCCTAACCGGATGCATGAACCGCCAAGACGCCAAGGCACGCCAGGCGCGCCAAGATTGATTCAAGGAACGTCCTGACAATAAGGCGCTACGCTATTCCACCTTTAATTCCGCGTTCCGCGTTCCGACTGCCGCGTTCACCGGGCGCCCAGTTTGAACGTGCCGGAGATCTGGTCGAAGATCGCGGCATTGGCGGCGAAGTTCTCTTGCGGGGCGCCGCACGAGACGACGTAGGCCGTGTCGTTGTCAATGAAATAGACCTGCTGCAATTCCAGCAGCCGCCCGGCGATCGTCGCGGTATAGATGCGCTTGTAGGCCGGTTTGTCGTCCACGGTCACTTTCGTCAAACTCACCGGCTTGTAGTCGGGGAACTGCTGCTTCAGGTTCGCCTCGCCAGCCTGGTCGTACTCGTCCAGCGTGACGCTGGCGGACGGCAACTTCTCCAGCACGACATTGACCGTCGCGGGAATCTGTCCGGCCGGCGCGGGCGACTGAAACGCAACCTCCGCGCCCGCCGCCTGCACCTGCACCCAGTTGCTCGGAATCATAAAGGAGAAGCGCAACTGCGGGTCTTTGTACGTCTGGCCGCCAGTGAGCGCCGGCAGCGGCGAGGCGGCGGTGGTCGGAGTCGCCGTCGGCCGTACGGGCGAGCGGGTCGCGCTTGGCTGGGCAGTAGCGGTGGCCGCTGCGGTGGTCTTGGCGGCGGTTGTTGACGCGGGCGTTTCGGCCTGCGCGGTAGGGTTGGCGACACTGGGGACGGTGGCCGTCACCTCGACGACGGCCGATGTATCCGGGCTTGCCTGTGATGTTGCCGTTGGCGTTGCCGCCGAGCTGGGTCCACAGCCGCTGAGCAGCGCCGCCAGCAGCGCCAGGCACACAAGCGCGAAGATTGCCGAACGCCTCACTGATCGTTTCCCTCCCGAAGAATCGCTGGTCACAAAACGCGCCGCGTAGTGTTGCCATACGAAAAAGCCAGCGTCAGCCGGCCCCTCTCTCGTGAAACGGCGCTCACCTGGCGCCGGTTCCCTCTGTCATCCGGAACTGAAGGATACCACAGGGGATTGTGGATTGTGGATTGCGGATTCGGGCTGGTCTTGGGAATGCCCCATCAGCAAGCCAGTGCGTTGGGAGAGGCAGAATCCACAATCCACACTTCAATGGTGTTGTTGCCAGAGCTGGCGGCCGAGCTGGGTGAGTTCGACGGCGTTGGGCGTGCCGGCGTTCTCGGGGTGATATTCGAAGCGGGCGCGTTCGAACCATTGCACGGTCAACCCATTCTCCTTCACTTCTTCTGTCAGCGGCAGGCCAAAGAGCGCCAGGCCGCCATTGCGCTGCCAGAAGTCGAGGAAGGGGCCGCCAATGCTATGCCCTGTCTGCGGAAAGAATTGCCGGCCGTTGCCGGGATCGCCTGGGAGTGGCGGATCGGCCTTATGCGCTTCCGCGCCGAGCCGGCCGAGCTGTACCTGCTGCCCGGCGGGTAGTTCCGGGTGTTTCTCGAAACGGGCGCGCTCAAACCATTGCACGGTCAGCGGCCCTTGCTCGAAGTCCGGCGTGATCGGCAGGCCAAAGACGGCCAGCCCGCCATTACTGGCCCAGTATTCAGCGAACGGCGCGAAGACATAGAGGCTGGTCTCGGGGAAGAACCGCGCGTCAGCGGTCTGACCAGGGCTAACAACGGTAAACTTCCACTGGTAGTGCGCGACCGTGCCGTCCGCGTCGGTCGCCACAGCGTCAACGACGTAGGCGGCGGGGTCGAGCTTGCGCCGCGCGCTGGCGATCGTGCGCTCGTTCGCGCCGCTGGTCCCCTGCTGTGTCACCAGCGTCACGCCATTGAGCGTCAACTGCAATGAATTGAGCGGCAGCGACTCACTGAACGCGGCCAGCGAGATCAAGACGTCGCCGGCTGGTAGACGGACATCGCTATGCGGCAGCGGGTTGGCGAACTTCGGCAGATTCGCGGGGCCGCTGGCCGTGAATTGCCAGTGGTAGGGCTGCTCCCGCCCGCGCGTGTCAATAGCAATCAGCTCGACTTCGTGCAGACCCTTGGGTAATGCGGCATCGTAGCGCACCTGCCAGTGCCGCTCATTGAGTGAGTTGATGACTGGCTGCACTGCTTTGCCGTCTACGGTGAGCCGCACCTCTTTCAGGTTGGTCTCGCCCAGCACTTCGGCGCTGACCGTCACGACACCCTGCGGTGTGGTACTGCCATTGAGCGGCTGCGGATTCTTGATCGTTGGCTTGACGCCCTGCACGATTAAGAAGCCGAGCACGACCAGAGTAGCAACGGCCAGGCAGCCAAGAACAAATTTGAGGGGAGCGAAACCACGTCCCATCCGCAACGCTCCTCAGCCAGTCAATTGGATTAACCTGTGTCGTGGGCGGGCACGTAAGCTGCGCTCCATGTGCTGGCTACGATAGCACAGGTGGCCGCCATCTCGCTATTCGTAGCTCAGAACGCGGAATGGAGTGCAAACAGAGCTGAGGAGAGGACAATGCCACGGAAGCAAGACCGCACTAGCTTTGAGGGCAAGCCACGGGCGACGACTGGTGTGCCGGAGGCGCAGGCGAAACCACGAAATCTGGCCGATTCACCCACCGTCAATGACCCCGACCAGGAGATTTCGCCGGCCACGCGCGCTCGCGCGATGGCGCCAGGCCAGCCCCAACCGGGTCTGGCGGACGACTTCAAAGGCCACCCGGTGCGCGACGCCGAGCCTGATCCGGCTGCGGTTATGCGCGAGCGCGAACCAGGCACTAGCCCCGGTTCGCCGCTGCGGCCCGGACTGGAGCCGGTAGCGAACGACGAGCCGTCGCCCGGCATTCCGGCCCCCGATGTGACGCGCGAGCGGCTGCCGAGCCGGGAGCGCGCGAATTTGTCCAAGCATGGCGAAGGTATGCCGGAGCATACCGGCGACATCGTCGGTATGGATGAGACCAGCGGCACGAGCGATCGCTCGGCGGAAGGAGAGCGCGGCGGCACATCGTCAGGTATGTAGCGGCTGAATGGCTCCCACGGGCTATACTACCGATGCGGCGGCGTGACCGTCCGCGCCGATAGCATTTGTCGCGCGGCGCTGGCCGCGCTGGGTGGGAGTGTGTGATGTCGTTAGCCCTGACACCGGACGAACTGGCGGACCGCCTGGCTGCCGCCATTGACGCGCGGGCCGAATTCTTTGACGAGCGCCACGAGGCCGGCTGCCGGCTCTTCAACGGCTTCTACGAAGGCTATCCCGACCTGGCGCTCGATCTCTACGCGCGCACGCTGGTCATCCACGACTACGCCGACCCGCCGCAAGACGCACGGGCGCTCATCACCGCGCGCGAAGTCGCCTGTGCCCGCTTGCCCTGGATCGAGACGGTCGTGCTCAAAACCCGTCATGCCACCAACCCCGACGCGCGGCGTGGCATTGTGCTGGCAGGGGAGCGCGAGGCCCGCTGGCTGCGTGAGTATGGTGTGCGTTATGCGCTGGCGCTGCGCGAAGGCCGTGATACTGGGTTCTACTTCGATACCCGGAACGCGCGCGCCTGGGCGCTGCGTGAGCTCGACGGTCGGCGTGTGCTGAACACCTTTGCCTACACCGGCAGTTTCGGCGTTGCGGCGCTGGCCGGCGGCGCCCGGCACGTCGTGCAGCTCGACCTGGACAAAACGGCGCTCAACGTGGCGAAGGAGTCGTATGCGCTGAACGGGCTGCCGGTCGCGCGCGCCGATTTTCTGGCGGGCGATTTCTGGACGCAGGTTAACACCTTGAAGCGAGCGGATCGGCTCTTCGATTGCGTCTTCCTCGATCCGCCACTCTTCGCGGTGACGACGAAGGGCCGGGTAGATCTGGTCAACCACTACGACCGCCTGCTCAACAAAGTGCGCCCGCTCGTCGGCCACGAAGGCTATCTGGTGGCGATCAATAACGCCGTCTTCGTCAGCGGCGCCGAGTACCTGGCCACACTGGAACAGATTTGCGCCGATGGCTACCTGGCCCTGGAAGGGACGATGCGCGTGCCGCACGATGTTACCGGCTACCCGGAGACAGTTGCCGGCGTCTCACCCACCGATCCCGCGCCGTTCAACCACGCCACGAAAATCGCCGTGCTGCGCGTGCGCCGCAAAGACAAGCGGCGTGCGGAGTGACGAGCGATGAGCGGGTTGTTGTCGGCGCGGTGCCGCTGAGGGCTACCCCGGATTGAAATCCGGAGCTAAAGGCTGCGGCCACAAGGTCCGCCTGTGCGGACTGGGACCGATCAACCTCTGCGGTTATCACTCAATCCCGGCCTTGTCGTAAACCCAGTCCCCGTAGGGGGATTTCGTGGCCGTGAGGCCATTCAGCCTCAGCAGCACCGCTCCCACCGCCAGCCACCGCGCCAGTGAGAACCCACTGCTCGACTACCCGCCTGCCCGATTGTGCCATTTGCCCGCCATGCTATACTGACACGATACAGCGTGTCAGTCACTATCATGCCGCCGTGCCAGATTATGCTGGCGCGGCGCTCGTGCCAGGCAGGTTGCTGTGGCCGCTTCCACCGGCTCTTCGCGTCCTGGCGGCGCCCGCGCCCCGCTGCTGGTCGGCCGGGAGCGGGAGCTTGCTCTGCTGCACCAGCACCTTGAGCGCGTGCTGGCCGGGGCGGGTGGCGTTGTGCTGATCAGCGGCGAGGCCGGGATCGGGAAGACGGCGCTCGCCGAGGCCATCCTGCGCGCGGCCGGCGCGCGGGACGCGGCGCCGGCAACCGGCCGCTGCTACGATGGCGCCGAGACGCCGCCCTATGCGCTCTGGCGCGAACTCTTCGCGCGCCTCCCTGGCGCGCCGCCCGCCCCGCCACTGACCCTCGGCCGGTGGGATTTCTTCATGCGCCTGCGCGCGGCGCTGCTGCCCCTGCTGGCGGAACAGCCGCTGGTGCTGCTGCTGGACGATCTCCACTGGGCCGACCTGGCGAGCATCGAGACCTTGCGCTTTCTGGCGCGAGAAACAGCGACACTGCCGCTCCTCATCCTGGTGACGTATCGGGCCGATGAGACGCCCCAGACCCACCCGCTCTACACCCTCGTTCCGCTCCTCGTGCGCGAAGCGCGGGCGGAGCGCCTGACCCTCCGGCTGCTGGATAGCGACGCGGTACACGCCCTGGCCCGCGCCCGCTACCCGCTCTCGCCCGCCGACGAAGATCGGCTGGCCGTCTACCTGTATCAGCGCGCCGAAGGCAATCCCCTCTATCTGGGCGAGTTGCTGCGGACACTGGAGGACGAAGGCGTGCTGCGCCTCCGTGGGTTGGGCTGGACGCTGGGCGAATTGCAGAACCTGGCGGTGCCGTCCTTCTTGCAGCAAGTCATCGAGGGGCGCCTGGCCCGCCTCGGCGCTGAACCCCGCCGGCTGCTGGCGATTGGCGCGGTGCTTGGTCAGGAGGTGTCGCTGGCGCTCTGGGCGACCGTGGCGGCGGTCCCGCTCGACGAGTTGGCGGCGGTCCTCGCGCGGGCGCGCACCGCCCGGCTGGCGGAGGAGCTGCCCGATGGCCTGCGGGCGCGCTTTGTCCACGCGCTGATCCGCGAGGCGCTTTACGAAGGTATCGCGCCCTCGCGCCGCCGCGATGTCCACCAGCGGGCCGGTGAGGTGCTCGTCGCCCAACCCCAGCCCGACCCTGCGGCGGTGGCGTACCATTTCCGCCTGGCCGGCGATCCTCGCGCGCCGTTGTGGTTGATGTACGCCGGCGAGCAGGCGCAACGCGCCCATGCCTGGCGCTCGGCTGCCGAATGGTACGAGGCCGCCCTCGCGGTGACCGACAGCGCGCTGACCGGCCGCGAGCGCGGCTGGCTCCTCGCGCGCCTGGCGCAATTGCTCCGTTACGGCAATCCGCGCGCCAGTCTGCCGCTGCTGGCGGAAGCCGAGCGGCTGGCGGCGCTGTCCGGCGACCGGGCGCTGCTCGCGCAAGGGCGCTTCAACCGTGGGCTGGTACGCGCGTTCCTGGGCGAATTGCGCGCCGGGCTGGACGATCTGGCGGCGGGCACAGCCGCGCTGGCCGCACTGCCGGCGGCGGAGCGCGCCCGGATTGGCCCGCTGGAAAATATCGGCGTCGCGCCGGGCAGTCATGGCGGCCAGGATACCTACGTCACCTGGCTGGCGCTGGCTGGTCGGTATCGCGACGCCCTGGCGCTGGGCGAACCGTTGCGCGCGGCCAGCGACGCGGCAGACGGCGCGGACCTCTGGCATGGTCTGGGCATCGCCTATGCCGCGCTCGGTCGCCCGGCTGACGCGCGGCAGGCGTTTGCCCACGCGCGGGCGTTCTACCAGCAGGCCGACTATCCCTTCCAGGCCGGCTGGCTGGCCGTACAGGAACTGGTCTGGGTGACGATTCCCTATGGCGCCGACGATCCCGCCGCCCGGCAGGCGCTGGCGGCGGAAGCCGAAGTGGCCTGGTCACGCGCGGGCAGCCTGTTCGCCGCGCTAGCGCCGCGGCTGGCGCACCTCCCGGCGCTCTTTCTGGACGGCGACTGGGCCGAGATTCAGCAACTGCTGCCCGCGCTGCCCCAGTTCGGCTGGTCTGCCCCCCGACGGCTGCTCGTCGCGACGGTCTGCGCGCCGCTAGCCCAGGCGCAGGGGAACGCCGACTCAGCCTGGGCCTTCGTGCAGGAAGAACTCCCGTATGGCCCCAGCACGGCGCCGGGCGAGAGCCGGCTTGGTGATGGCGCGGCGCTCCAGCGCGTGGCGGCGGCGCTGGCCCTCGACGCGGGCGACCTGCCTGCGGCGCACGCCTGGTTGACCGCCCAGGACCGCTGGCTGGCGTGGAGCGGCGCGGCGCTCGGCCAGGCCGAGACGGCGCTTGGCTGGGCGCGCTACCACCAGCTGGCGGGTGACCTGGCGGCGGCGGAGCGGCAGGCGCAACTGGCGCTGGCCTATGCCGCCGCGCCGCGCCAGCCACTCGCGCTGCTCGCCGCGCACCGCGTGCTCGGCCAGGCGCTGCTGGCGGCCGGGCGCCGGCGCGCCGCTGCCGAGCAGCTCGCCGCCGCGCTGGCGCTCGCCGAGGACTGCGCCGCGCCGTACGAATGGGCGCTCACGGCGACGACGCTGGCGGAACTGCGCCGGCCGCACGGCGGCCAGCCCGGCGCGCGGGATTTCCTGGAACAGGCAAGGCTGATCTTCGCGCGTCTCGGCGCGGTCCGCCCTGCTACCTGGCCCGCCACGGCCGAGGCATATCCCCATGGGCTGACCGCGCGCGAAGTCGAGGTGCTGCGACTGGTCGCGGCGGGCAAGACCAACCGAGAGATCGCCGCCACGCTCTCACTCAGCGAGCGGACCATCAATATTCATGTGACCCATATCCTGACCAAGACGGCCAGCAGCAACCGCGCCGCCGCCGCTGCCTTCGCGCTCCGGCACGACCTGGCCTGAGCCGCCGCGTCAGGCCAGGGACGGGGCCGCGACGACGGCGACTTTCTTCCGCGCGGCGAGCGCCAGCGTGCCGATGCCGAGGGCGGTGAAGCAGGCCGCCACCGGGAAGACCGCGAAGATATTGTGCTGCGTGATGACGCTGCCGATAGCCGGCCCCACGATGAA
>DASUBC010000014.1:0-2070 GCA_035763465.1 Thermomicrobiales bacterium | reverse complement strand
TGTGGGAAGAAGTTCGCGATTCGCGCCGGTGTGTGCCGCCGCGCTCGCCCGGCGGTGGCTTTCCGCCGCGAAGTCGTCGGCCTCCGCGCGGGTGATGCCCCAGCGTTCGGCGATGCGCTCGGCGCTCTCGCCCTGGTGGATAAGGTCGTACCGCGCGACCAGCGCCGGATCGAGCCGCTCGAAGCCGCCGCCGATGTCGCTGAACATCGGCACGCGCGTCATCTGCTCGACACCGGCGGCAATCACGAAGTCGCCGTCGCCAGCGGCGACCACCTGCGCGGCGAAATGCACCGCCTGCTGGCTCGACCCGCACATGCGGTTGAGCGAGACCGCCGGCACGGTGACGGGGAAACCGGCCGCCAGCACGCCAAGCCGGCCGATGTTCGCGCCCTGCTCGCCCGCCTGCGTGACCGCGCCGACGATCACATCGTCAATCTGTGCGGGCGCGATCCCTGCACGTTCGGTCAGCCGGCAAAGCGCGTGCGCCAGCAGCGTCTCCGGCCGCGTCTCCCGATAGACACCACCGCGCCGGCCATATGGCGTCCGCACCGCGTCGAGAATAACGGCGTCCATCACATACCCCTTACAAGGTTGGGCCGGTGCTGGTCGAAAGTCGGAAAGTCGAAGGTCGAAAGTCACTCGTGACGAGGCGGTGGCTTTCCCTCAGCCAGCGTTCATAAACCGCCCACAGCCTTGACCGCAGAGACTTTCGACCTTCAACCTTCCAACCTTTGACCATGTCTGCCCTGCGACACCGATGCGCTTATTGTATCTTATTGGACCGCCGCCAGCGGGAGATCGCGCGTGGCGGCCCAGGCGAGCCAATCGGCGGTGGTGCGCTCGTGCATTATCGCGCGGAGCGCGGCGTCAGCTGGGTCCGCAAGGCCGAGTGTGTCACAGAAGCGCGCCCAGAAATGTGGCTCCAGCGCGGCGAGCGCGACCCAGCCATCGCGGGTCTGATAGAGATTGTAGCCGCCGAAACCGCCACCCAGCAGGCTGCCGGGCGTGGTCAGGCCATGCGCGAACGGCTGGGCCAGCGCTTCTGCCGCGTCAGCCAGCGCGACCTCGGTATAGGCTGGCGGTGCGCCGCGCTGGCGGGCCAGCAGCAGCGCCAGCGCGGTGCTGGCCGCGCGCTCCGCGCCGAGCAGATCGGCCGCGAGCGTGCGCGGCAGCGCGGGCGGCGTCAGCAGGCCGGTCGGCGCGAGATAGGTCAGGTCGTGGCCGGGCGCCTCCTGCGCCGGCACGGGATGGCCGACGATGGCGACCTGGGCGAGCGCGGGGAAGCGTTCCTGAAGTAGCGGCCAGGCGAGACCCAGCCGCGCGAGCGCCGCCGGCCGGTTCGCGGTGAGGAGCAGATCAGCCTGGGTGAGCAACGCCCGCAGCGCGCCCTGGCCGGCATCGCTCTTCAGATCGAGGTGGTGAACAGCCGTCTCCTCATGGAGCGCCGCGTACCAGGCCGGCGCGGAGACAGCCAGGGGATCGCCAGTTGGCGGCTCGACCTTCGTCACCCGCGCGCCAAACTCGCGCAGGCGTGCCGCAGCGACCGGACCGGGCACATTCAGTGCCAGCGTGACGATGTGCAGGCCGGTCAGCGGCGCCATGCTGCCCTCACCCCCGACCCCTCTCCCATGCGCGAGCGAGAGGGAGCCGCCTCCCACCTCGTCTCATTCTCCGCTCGCCCGCGCACGGGAGAGGGGTCGGGGGTGAGGGCCGTTCCCTAGTCCGCGCTCGCCTGCGCGGGCACGCGCGCTTCGTCAACCAGCAGGTGCGGCAGCCCGCCGCGCACTGGATAGTTGCGGCCACAGCCGGCGCAGACATACTCCGTCCCCTGGTGAGTCATTTCGCCATGACATACCGGGCAGGCGAGCAGCGCGTCAAGATCAAACGTCCGGCTGCTACCATGCCGCCGCCGGCTCAGGCGCTTCGCCGTGTTGAGCAGCGGCCGGGGCGTCCGGTCGCGCACGAACGAGGTGGCATTCCCCTTCAATACCTGCGACCACGATTCTTGCGGGCGGACCAGCTGTAGCAGCGTCGCCCGGTCGTGCAGGTCGAGCGGCGAATGGTCGCGAA
>DASUBC010000013.1:0-7532 GCA_035763465.1 Thermomicrobiales bacterium | reverse complement strand
CACCACCGCCGCCGCGAGCAGTGGCCCGGCCCACGCGCCCCGCCCGGCCTCGTCCACCCCGGCGATCAGGCGAAAGCCCGCCGCCGCGAGCGCGGCTTCATGATGTAATCCAGGCGCGGCGCGTGTTGCTGTGCCGGTCATTCTCTCCCCGCTTCGGTCGCTGGCGGGGTTGTACCGTATGGCGGGCGGAAACGCAAGAGCGTGCTGACCAGGGATGCCCGCAATCAGTCAATCAGCGGTAGCACACTACTGGCAGGATGATGACTGAGGGGTGTCTGTACCATGTAGACGAGGTATGAGGGCGACACACGACCAATGTGCCGTTGATGGCTTGGTGAAATAGCCGGGAAAGGATGAGGCGGGGCAGATTGCCAATAACCCTGATTCCACCATAAAAGGCAGCTATAATGCCTTAGCTGTGTTCTGGCTATCCTGCGCCGTAGTGGATGCCCGACTCGCGCTGTAATCGCGCCAGTGTACAGAGTCGGGTTCGGCGACCCAAGGCAGCCCTTCTCACAGTTGCTTGGTTGCCACAGGCGCGTGATCGAGTGCATGGAATGAAACGTTGGGCTGGCCTGGCTGCACTACTCGCATTCGCGCTGCTCGGTGGTGGGGCGGTCTGGTGGGTCGCCCAGCCTCCTGCTCCTAGCCGCACGCCGCAGGTGCAAGGGCGCCTGGACGCCACCGCGACACTGCTGCGCGATGGCACCATCCTGGTGGTAGGGGGCCGGCCCCCTACTGGCGGGGCTACCCCGATCGTCGAGCGCTTCGACCCGCGCACCGGGCTGTGGCACGACGCGGGGCGGCTGCACACCGCGCGCACGCACCACACCGCTTCGCTGCTGCCCGATGGCTCGGTGATGGTGGTCGGTGGAGTGGAGGGCGGCTTCTGGCCGTGGCAGAATGACGGCCTCACTAGCGTTGAGCGCTACCTCCCCGCGAAGAATCGCTGGATCACCCTGGCATCGCTGCCCCAGGGGGTGACGGAGCACAGCGCGGTGGTGCTGCCCGATGGACGGCTGCTCATCGCCGGGGGGCGGGACCGCGATGGTGTGCCCTCGCACGCGACAACGGCGGTGTGGGCCTATGATCTGGCACAGAATCGCTGGCAGGCGCGAGCGCCGCTGCACCTACCGCGGGCGGGTGGTGTTGGCGTGGCGCTGGCCGACGGCCGGGCACTGATTATCGGCGGGGTCGCGGCACTCTATCCGTCGTTAGCACCAAGTGTGGAGGTTTATGATCCACGGACAAATCAATGGCAACTCGGCCCAGTGCTGGGGGCGGGATTCGTCGGCTACCAGCGGGCAGCTCGGCTGACGGACGGGCGTGTGCTGGTCGCCGATGGCGCAGATGACTTTCTCTATAATCCTCGGCAGGATCAGTGGAGCCGGGTCGCCTCGGGCTCGCCTCTCTCCACCGATGGGACGCTGACTGCACTGCCCGATGGGCGCGCGTTGTTGGTGTCGGGGCACATCCAGGCGCTCTATGATCCTGTAGCAGACTCTTGGCAGATTGGACAACGGGCGATCGCGCGCGACTGGCACACCGCGACGCTACTCCCCGATGGCCGGGTGGTGCTGCTTGGCGGGCAGAACGTCGCGGCGGTCGGCCCCGGACATGACGTTGAGTTTGTGCAGCCGTGAGCTCTCGTTCCCCGGCCCAGCGCGACACGGCGATGACGGTGACGTACCTGCACGACGACCAATTGGGCAGTGTCAGCGCAGCGACGAATAGCAGTGGCGCGGTGGTGACCAGCCAGGCGTACAGCCCGTTCGGCGCGGTGCGCGCCGGTGGGGGCCTGCCGACCAGCCAGGACTTCACCGGCCAGCGCAAGGACGCCACCGGGCTGCTCGACTATGGCGCACGGTATTACGGCCCCGCGCCGGGCTGCCTGATACCCATCCGTAGACCCAACAAAAAAGTAGACGCGCCCACTGCATGGACGCGTCCGAAAAACCAGCGTGGGGCGTTATTCGGTCTCGTCGGCCTCGGCTTCGGCAGCGGGTGCGGCCACAGGGCCGCGCTGCTTCGGCTCCAGGTGCTTCGGCCGGCGCTCCTTGATGCGCGCCGCCTTGCCGGTCCGGCCGCGCAGGTAGTAGAGCTTCGCGCGGCGGACTTTGCCGTAGCGCACCACTTCGATCCGCTCCAGGCGTGGGCTGTGCAGCGGGAAGGTGCGCTCAACGCCGATGCCGTTCGCCGAAATGCGGCGAATGGTGAAGTTCTCGTTCAGGCCGCCCGCCCGGCGGCGGATGACGACGCCCTCGAACGCTTGCAGGCGCTCGCGGGTGCCCTCGACGACTTTGACCATCGCGCGGACGGTATCCCCAGGTCGGAAGTCGGGAATCCCCTCGCGCAGCTGCTCGCGCTCGATACTGCGAATAATGTCAACCATCGTTGCTGCCGCTCCTTGCCCCTCACCCGCTCACCCGCCGGCCCGCTGGCGAATCCAACAACCTCCCGGTGGCGGAGGTGTCGCGGCGGTCTACCCCGGCAGACCGCCCGGCCGGTCTTGTCAACTCGACGTTTGTCGCACGACAACTGCCCGCGTGGCGCGGGCAAGCCGACGCGCAGTATAGCAGATCGCCCAGAGCCGGACAACGCGGCGTACGAGTCGGGCAGTCGGGCAGTGGGTTTCGGCTGGCGCGACGTTGGGCGGCGAGCGCGGTGGCGTTGTGGGGTGCCCGGCGGTTGAAACCGCGGGCTGAAGGCCCCTGCGGGGGCCACGAAATCCGCCGCGCGGACTGGGGCTGGCAACCTATGTGGTAATTATCCAGCCCCGGCCAGGTCGTGAACCCAGTTCCCGTAGGGGGACTTCGTGGCCGCAGTCCCTAGCCCCGGATTGCAATCCGAGGTGGCCCTCCTCAGCACCGCGCCGATCTGTTGATGCACTGCCCGGCTGCCCGCCCATGATCACTGGCCGCCAGTGATCTCCCCCAGCTCCGCCGCCAGTTCGTCAATCTCCGCCTCAGTGTTGTAGAAGCCGGTGGAGACGCGGTTGTAGGCGGGGTCGGGTGTGTGGCGGATAATCAGGTTCCGCGCGGCCAGGCACGCGGTCAGGTCGGCCGGCGCGATGCCGGCCACTGTGAAATGCACCAGGCCGGCCATCGCCTCGCGCGGTGTGAAGACGGTGACGCCGGGCAGCGCGGCCAGCTGCTCATAGCAATACTGGCCTAGTGCCGCGATCCGCGCGTAGACCCAGTCCCAGCCGATGTCGCCCGCGAGCCAGTCGAGGCCCGCCGCCAGCCCGGCCACCGAGGGCGGATAGAGCGTGGCGGCTTCGTAGCGGGACGCGTTGGACGGCGGCACGAAATGCCCGTCGTAATCGCTCATGCCATGTTGCACGCTGGCGTAGCCCATCGCACTTTGCCGGATGTCGCCGAGGCGGTCGCGGCGCACGAAGAGCGCGCCGGTGCCGTCGGGACCGCAGAGCCACTTCTGACCGGAGCAGGCATAGGCGTCTACTCCGAGCTCATACACCGGCGCGGGTACCATGCCCGCGCCCTGCGCGGCGTCGCAGATGAAGAGCGCGCCAGCATCGTGGACCAGGTCGGCCAGTTCGCGCAGCGGCAGCACCATGCCGGAGGCCCAGGAGACGTGCGAGAGCACGACGGCCCTGGTGCGGCCGGTCAGCGCGGCGCGGAGTTCCGCCACCGGGTCACCGTTCGGTTGGCCGATGCGCGTCATGCGGATACGCGCGCCGAACCGCTGGTGGGCGAGATAGACGGGGTAGAGACCGCCGGGATGCTCCAGCGATGACGTGATCACTTCATCGCCCGGCTGCCAGTCCACGCCGAGTAGGGCGATATTCATCCCCTCGGTCGTATTGTGTGTCAGCGCGATTTCCTCGGGCGCGCAGCCGAGCAAGGTCGCCAGGGCGGCGCGGGCGCGGTCCTGCGTGGCCCCGATTTCTTCCCAGGTGTTGCCGCCGATACGCCCGGCCTGGAATTCGCGCGTGGCTGCGGCGATGATCGCGTCATGCGCGCGGCGCGGCAGCGGGCCGTTGGTGCCGGTATTGAGATAACGCTGCGCCTGTACGGCGGGCAACTCGGCGCGCAGGGACGCGATTTTCGCTTCGTCAATTGTTGCGCGGTCGGTCTGGACACTGGTGGACACGATGAATCTCCGTTGCTCACGCACGCGGCGTCTGGTCGCCGCCCGGCTGAGGTTACGCCTGACGAGGCATCGGCCGCTGCGTCAGGCTGTTGCGAGGAGTTTGACAATATTCTGGTAGCTGACGCGAATGCTCTCAAGCTCGGTGCGGGCCGACGCATCTTGCTCGATCAGGATGTACCGCACGCCGGTCTGCCGCATGGTCGCGATGAGCGCGGGGAGGTCCATCGTGCCTTCACCGGTTTCGGTAAATTGCTCCGGGCTTTGGGTCTCGTACATCATTTGCAAGGTGATGTGGGTATCGTGCCCGAAGTGGTCAAACCAGTTCAGAGGCTGCGCCGTGGTGGGGATGTCCTTCTGATGCACGATGTCGCAGCGGTTGCCAAGTTTGCGGAGCCAGGCGACCGGGTCCACGCCGCCGCGCGCCGCCCAGTAGGTGTCGAGCTCGAATTTGACCAGACTCGTGTCGGTGTGTTCCAGCAGTAAGTCCATGATGGTGTGACCACCAATGACCTGGAACTCCTGAAAGTGGTTGTGGTACTGGAAGTCAATGCCCTGCTTGCGGCAGATTTCCCCATAGCGGTTGAGGGTTTCGGCGTAGGCCAGCACGCTGGCGCGGTCGGTGTAGAAGGCGATGGGGACGATGATCGAGGAACTGCCCAGTTCCTGATTGAAGGCCAGCAGGCGGTCCCAGTCGGTCTGCTCGTTCACGCTCGCGTGCAGGCTGACGACTCGCAGGCCTAGCCGATCGAGGTGACGCTTGAGCTCGGCCGCGCTCATCGCGCCGGCAACGTGCGTCACCCCCGCCGCCGTCGCGGAGACACGGGTCAGTTGCAGATTCTTGTAGCCGATCTCGGCGATCGTTTCGAGTGTGCCGAGCGCATCGTGCTGAAACGTGTTGCGTACAGAGTACGTTTGTAGCCCGAAATCCAAGCCCATCGCCATCCCTCCTGACGATCTAACGCCGCCCGCGCGCTGACGCGCACCGGCGTTATCGCACGCGCGGAGCCGAACTGTCCAGCCAGATGTTAGTCGTCGCCGACGATACTGAGGGCGGGCTGCGCGCTCTCGTCGAGCGCGGCGGGCTGGGGCAGCGGCGGGGCAAACGAGCGCTCGCGCACGGCCTGCACGACAGCCGCCGCCGCGAAGCCGAGGAAGGCATTCACGATGAGTGAAAGGTGGTAGTTGCCGGTGATGTCGTAGTCGCGCGCGGCGAGCCAGGCGCCGGCGGCCGAGCCGATATTCATTGTGCTAAACATGAAGCCGAAGATGCCGGCGAGCGAGTGCCGCCCGTACATATCGGCGCTGATGGCCGAGGTCAAGGGTGTCGTCGAGGTCCAGGAGATGCCGAGTACGATCGCGGCCAGGAAGATGCCGACCAGATTCGGTCCGGCCAGCACCAGCATCAGAAAGGCCAGGCCGCGCAGGAAATAGGTGGTCGCCAGCATCGGCTTGCGCCCGATCCGGTCGGCCAGCAGGCCGATCACGACCGCGCCAAGAATGCTGCACCCGCCGACGACCGAGAGCGCGGTCGAGGCGACTGTCTCCATCGTGTGAAAGCTATGCTCGGACATGTCGAGCATGTATGGAATCATGTGGACAGAGGTGAAACTCATGGTATAGCCGCAGACGAAGAAGCCGAACGACAGCTGCCAGTAGGCCGGTGTGCGGATCGCCTGGCGGATGGACACGACCGGCAGCGCGACCGGCGCGCAGCCGGCGACGAGCGACTTATCTCCCGCTGCGGGGGCATCGTCAGGCGGCGTGTCGGGGTCATCGGTCGTGCCGGGCGGCGCGTCGCGCACCAGCAGCCAGCCGAGTGGCAACATCGCCAGCAGCGCGACGCCGGCCAGCACCCAGTAGCTCGTCCGCCAGCTCCAGGTGACCATGATCCAGGTCGCGAGCGGCACAATCGCCAGCTGACCGATCGCCGAACCGGAGGTCGCGATCGAGAGCGCCAGCCCGCGCCGTTTGGTGAACCAGCCGCTGACCAGCGCCGTCACATTGACCGGCGAGGTCGCGGCGAAGGCGAACGCCGCGACGATGCCGTAGAAGACGTAAATCTGCCACAGGTGGGTGGCGAGCGAGAGTGGCACCATCATGATGGCGGTCGCCACAACGCCGAGCAGCAGAATGCGGCGTGACCCCCAGCGGCTCACCGCCAGGCCGATAATGGGCTGGAGGATGGAGAGCAGGATGACGTTGATCGTCACGGCGGTCGCGAGGTCGGTGCGACTCCAGCCGAACTCGTCGCTGACCGGCTTGAGGACGACGCCGAAGACAAACCGCCCACCCGACGTTACCGCGAGCATCAGCGTTACGGTGGCGACGATGAGCCAGCCATAGTAAACGCCGCCCCAGCGCTTTGTGACCCGCTCGCTCCCGCTCATCGCCGCTCCATATTGCCAGGTCACTCGCGGCGTTCGTCCGCCGCATCTAAGGTGCTAGCGGCACATTGTAGCATAGGGAAATGCGGAGCGCGGAATGCGGAATACCACAAGACGGCGCCGACAGAGCGGCGCCGTGCCATCAGTACCTTATCCCGCACTCCGTATTCAGCACTCCGCATTTCTCTGTCGCGTGGTACGATTACGCCGACCGTGCGGGTCCGCGAGTACAGAACGGTGATAGGCGAGCCTTGCCGCGCGTAACCGCCCAGCCAACCAGGTCGCCGCGTTCGTGGGCCGCAGCCAGGCCGCGTGCGCGCCGCCGCGCCGCCCGCTGGCAATTGCCGCCGGCGCTGGCGCTCTTTCTCCTGCTGGCGGCGTTGTATGTGCTGACGAGTGGCGGACATACCTACAGTTATGACGAAGAGACGATCTTCGGGCTGACCGAGAGCCTGGTCGAGCGCGGCAGCATCGTCGTGCCGACGTGCGCCGGCTGCACGATCATCCACTCCGAGCCGGCGCCCGGTGGACGGAACTACTCGCGCTATGGGCCGCTCCAGTCGTTCGTGGCCGTGCCGTTCTACGTTGCCGGGCGGGCGGTCGCGGGGGAGAACGACGCGGCGCGCTGGTTTCTGACACGCTTCGCGGCCGACATGATGAACCCGCTCGTCACCGCCGTGACCGCCGCGCTCCTCTACTTGCTGGCGCGCTGGCTGGGCTACCGGCACGGCGCGGCGCTGGCGGCGGCGCTGGCCTACGGGCTGGGCACGCAGGCGTGGCCACATAGCAAAACGTTCTTTTCGGAGCCGCTGACTACCTTCCTGCTGCTCGGCGCGGTCTGCTGCTGGTGGCGGCTGGCCGTGGCCGCCGGCGCACGGCGCGCGGCGTGGTGGGCAGCGGGGATTGGCGTCTGTTGCGGGCTGGCGATCGCGACGAAGTATGGCGCGGGCATCGCCGTGCCGGTGCTGGCGTTGGCCGCTGCGGTCGCACTCTGGGGGCACTGGCGCGCTGGTCGCCTCGCACTGCGCGGCGTGG
>DASUBC010000012.1:0-3552 GCA_035763465.1 Thermomicrobiales bacterium | reverse complement strand
GTGACGAACTCCGTGCGGCGCCGTTGGCATGGTATGCCGGGGAGGATCGCGATGCAGGACCGTATGTTCAATCACGGAGTTTCCGTGCAAGACACCGACCTGCTGGGGCGCCTCAACCTCTACTTCGACCACCTCGATCAGCGATTGGAGCAGGGCCAGGGCTGGCTCATCTTCAACAGCTCGCGCGACCGGGGCGCGCGGATCGTGCGCCTGTTGCTCGAACGGCTCGACGACTATCGGCCATTCGTCTCACTCTATCATGTGCCCTGGCGCGATTTCGCGCTGCACGCCTATATCAGCACCGTGGCGCTGCCGCGCGACGCCTCGCTGATCGAGAGTGACGACGCGGACAGCTCGCGACGGCGGGAGTTCTCCATCGCCTCTCAGGTAGCGAACGCCACGGCATTTCAGCTGGCCTACGCCGACCTCGTCATCCTCAGCAACATTGACCCGGCGCAGCCGCACGAGACTATCGCGCTGACGCAGACCACCGTCGAGCGCGTTGTGCATCACCGCGCGATCATCGCGCTGACCAGCCATGACCCGTGGTCGCTCGCCGAGGCGTTCGGCGCCGCCGACCCGAGCGGCACGACCTGGCGGCATTTTTTCGGCGCGATGCAGGAGTCGAGCCTGATCGCGCTCTAACGGGCGAGTAAGGTAGGGGGCGATGGCGAGTGAGCCAGCGCGGTCACCGCTTGGCTGCCTGATCGTGCATGGCTTTTCAGGCAGCCTGGCGACGGTTGATGGTCTGACGCCGCACCTGGCGGCGCGCGGCATCCCCTACGAACTGCCGGTATTGCGCGGGCATGGCGCGACGCCGGCGGCGCTGCGCGGCGTCACCTGGCACGACTGGTACGCCGATGGTGAACGCGCACTCGATCGCCTGCTCGACCGCTGTGAGCGCGCCGTCGTGGTCGGTCTTTCGATGGGCGGCCTTGTTGCGCTCCATATGGCCGTGCAGCGTCCGGAACGGTTAGCCGGCATCGTGGCGGTCGCGCCCGCGCTGCGGCCAGTCATCCCCGGCGCGTTCCTGCTGCCGCTGCTGGCGCGCACCAATCTCTACGGGACGATGCGCGGCGAGAAGGCGTTCATGGATACGAGCCGGGCCGCGCAAACCGGCAATTATCCGCGCGTGCCGGTCGCGGCGGTGGCTCAGCTGGCGCGTTTCGCGCGGACGGTCGAGCGCGAACTGCCCCAGATGCGGCTGCCGCTGCTCATCTGCTACACCCCGCACGACAGGCTCGTGCGGCCAGAAAGCTTTCCGCTGCTTTACGAGCGCGTGAGCACGCCACCCGCCGACAAGGAGTTGCTGGCGTTCGAGCGCTCGGGCCACGA
This sequence comes from Thermomicrobiales bacterium, assembly GCA_035763465.1. Taxonomy (GTDB): domain Bacteria; phylum Chloroflexota; class Chloroflexia; order Thermomicrobiales; family CADCWN01; genus DASUBC01. Next base: position 2,217 of record DASUBC010000012.1, on the reverse strand, counting down.
ACTCCTCTTTGACCAGCAGCGCGAGGAGGTGTTCGCGGCGATTCTGCGCTTTCTCGACGCGCGCCAGGCCGCGCTTGCGGAGCGCGCATGAGTTATATCGAGCGCTTGCGCCAGTATGTCGGCCACCAGCGACTGATCTCGCCCGCCGTGCGTGCGATCATTCGCGATGCCGAGGGGCAGATCCTCTGGCAGCAGCGCGGCGACACGGGCAAGTGGGGGCTGCCGGCCGGCGGCGTGGAACTTGACGAGTCGGTGCGCGAGGCGCTGCGCCGCGAGATATTTGAGGAGACAGGACTGACGGTAGTGCGCGCCGTGCCGTTCGGTATCTACAGCGATCCGCGCTACAGCCACGCGTACCTGAATGGCGACGAGGTACAACCGTTCACCCTGGCCTTTCATGTCGAGGAGTGGACCGGCACTCTGGTTGCCGATGGGCAGGAATCGCTCCAGCTGGCCTTCTTCGCGCCGGACCAGCTGCCGCCCGCTGAACAGCTCCACCCGCCGCACCGCCGCACGGCGCAGGATTTCCTCCAGTTCCTCGCAACCGGCCAGTTCATCGTGGACTGACCAGCGCGCGTTCAGCATCAGCCCGGTACAATCAGCAGAGAGATAGTCTGGCAGATACGCGGAGGGACAGATGAAGCACTACCCGATACCGCTGGTTCCGGGGCCGGTGACGGTGGCGCCCGCGACGCTGGCGGCCTACGGTCAGGACTGGGGGTCGGCGGACCTGGAGCCGGAATTCTGTGAGTTATACGTAGAAACCGGCCGATTGTTGCAGCAAATCATGCAAACGCGCTCGGATGTGGCGATCGCGCTGGGCGAGGCGATGGTCGTGCTGTGGGGGACGATCAAGAGCGCGACGGGACCGGGCGACCGCGTGCTGTGCGTGTCGAGCGGGCTGTTTGGCGCGGGCTTCGCCGATATGGCGCGCGTCGCCGGCGCGGACGCGCAGACGGAGGACTTTCCGTTCAACGCCACGCCGGACCCCGACCGGGTCGCGGCGGCGGCGCGCGAGTACCGGCCGACGGTGGTGACGATGGTCCACTGCGAGACGCCGAGCGGCACGCTGACGCCGGTCGAAGCGGTCGGCCAGCGGTTGCGCGAGGTCGCGCCCGATGCGCTCTTCGTGGTGGACGCGGTCGCCTCGATCGGTGGCGCGCCGCTGGACACCGACGCGGTCGGGATTGACTTCTGTCTGCTCGGCACGCAGAAGTGTCTGGCGGCCGTGCCAGACCTCGGCATCGTCGCGGTCAGCCAGCGCGGCTGGGAGAAGGTCGAGCGGATCGGCTACCAGGGCTACGACGCGCTGGGGCCGCTGCGCCACGCCGCCGAGCAACGCTACTTTCCCTACACACACTCCTGGCACGCGGTCGCGGGACTACACACTGCCTGCCGCGCTCTGCTTGATGAAGGGCTGGCGGCGTCCTACGCCCGGCACGCGCGCGTGGCACAGGGCTGGCGCGACGCGGGCCGCGCGCTCGGCCTGGCACTCTACCCGGAAGACGAAGCGATATGCTCGCCGACCGTCACCGCGTTCAAAGTACCGGAGGCGCTTGGCTGGCCGGAACTCGACCGGCGGCTCCGCGCGCAGGGCATGGTTGCCGGCGGCAATTACGGTGAACTGGCCGGCAAGGTCTTCCGTATCGGCCATATGGGCACGCAGGCAACCGACGACTTGCTGACGCGCGGCACGGCGGCGCTGCGAGCGGCGCTGGGCAAGTAGAGGGTCGGGCAGGCGGGTGGGCGGGCAGTGGGTTCTTGTCAGCACGGCGCCTGGCGGTGGGCGCGGCGGCGCTGATGGCAGCCGCCGAATGAATTCGGCGCTGCATGGCTGCGGCCACAAAGTCCCCCGGGGCTGGACTGGTCTTACCGATGTGGCGATCATCCAGTCCCGGCCTTATCTTGAACCCCGCCCCTCGCAAGGGACTTCGTGGCACATCGCAGTGTGCTATGTAGGGGTGGCCCTCAGCGGCGCCGCGCCAATCTACGAGTACGGTGCTGATCAGCACCCACTGCCCGCCTGCCCGACTCGTAGCGCGGTACAATATGGAGTTAGGAAGGCAATCTTCGCGCGGGCAGTGCTCGCGCCAGGGATCAGGAAGTCGTGCGATGAGCCAGACACGGAAACTCTTACGACCATTTCGTTATGTCACGCCATTCGGCGTGGCGGCGCTGACCGGCGCGCTCGGCATCGCGGCATACACCGGGCGTTCG
>DASUBC010000011.1:0-7694 GCA_035763465.1 Thermomicrobiales bacterium | reverse complement strand
CGTCCGCCGCCTGGACCACCGCCTTCAGGCGCTGCAACTCGGCCATGAAGTACGAGACGCCGCCCGCGAGCGAATCTTGCACCCGCATACTCGTCCAGAGGCGCACCGGCGGCGTCTGGAAGGCTCGCGCGCAGACCGGCCCGCCCGCGCCCGCCAGCGCCAGGTTGACGCCCAGCGCGCGGAGCAGCGTGCTCTTGCCGGCCATGTTCGAGCCGGTCACAAGCAGAAACGTGCCCGCCGGCCCCACCGCCACGTCGTTCGCGACCCGCACGTCGTCGGCCAGGTAGGGGTGCGCCAGGTCGCGCGCCGTCACCGCCTCTGCGCCGCGCGCGACCGTGGGGAAACACCACGCCGGCTGCGCGTGCGCCAGCCCACCGAACGCCGCCAGCGCCTCGATGGCCCCCAGCGCCGCCAGCCAGCGCCGTGCGTGGCGGCCCGCCGCCAGCTGCCAGCCTTCCAGCGCGGCCAGCACCCAGAGGTCCCACAGGCAGAGGTATTGCAACAGGCTGTAGGCGCTGGCCGATGGCGGCACGACGAACCGCCCGCTGCGCGCCAGCCGCCGCATCTGCTCGGCGGCCGGCCGGCCGTCAGCCGTCAGGTCGGCGGCCAGCCGCGCCAGTTCCGGCGCCTCGAACGTGACGCCCGCCAGCGCCGCGAACGAGCCGGCATAATGGCGGAACGCGCCCTCCTGCGCGGCGACCCGGCCGACCGTCTCGCGCGCCCGCCGGCCCAGCACGCGCCAGAGCACGCCATTCGCCAGCAGCCCCGCCAGCCAGAGCGGGTAGGGCACGACGCCCGCCAGCCACAGCGCCAGCGTGACCCAGACGAAGACCGGACTGAACCGCGCGGCCCACAGCAACGCCCGCTGCGGACGCAGCCAGGGCGCGCCTTCGGCCCAGGCCAGAAACGGCTCCGGGTCGGGCCGGGCGTCGCCCGCGAGCCGCGCCTGCGCCTGCAACTCGTCGCGCAAGTCAATGCGCCCCGCCAGTTCCCCGGCCGCCGCCTGCCGCGCCGCGATGGTCTCCAGCGCCGCCGGCGCCAGCAGCCAGTCACGCAGCGCCGCCTCACCCATGCTGGTGCTGCTCGGCTGGAGCAGGTGCAGCAGCGACGCCCGGCCAAAAATGTCGAGGTCGGCCGCGTAGGCATGGCCGGGCGCGGCCTGGAACTCGTGCCGCAGCGGCAGGTCGTCCCACGCGCGCGCCAGCCGCCAGCCCGCTTCCACGTTGACCGCGCGCAACTCGTCGAATCGCCGCCGCGCGCGGCCCAGCCGCCCGTGATAGCGCGCCAGCGCCAGGAACGCCGCGAACCCCACGCCGGCCAGCGCCAGCGGCCAGACCGCCCACAGATGGTACGCCCACCACACCCAGGCCGCCGCGACCAGAAACGCCGCCAGCCGCAGGTTCGCCACCAGATTCCAGCGCCGCTGGCAGCCATCCCGCGCGTCCGCGAACCATTCCGCGCGCCGCCGGTAGAGCGCCGCCGGTCCCCCCGCCTCGTCCACGCCCACCGGCGCGGTCTGCTCCATCCTACTCTCCATGCCCTCCCCACGCGTCTGTGGTAGTGTAGCGCGAGTCGGGCAGTGACGAGTCGGGCAGTCGGGCGGTCGGGCAGTCGGGCAGTGGGTTTATGTCGGCGCGGTGGCTGGTGGTAAGTGCGGTGATGCGGAGGGCTACCCCGGATTAAAATCCGGGGCTAAATGGCGAGACCCACTCCGTGGGTACCCCCGCCACGAAGTCCGCCTGCGCGGACTGGGGCTGGCGAATCTCGGCGCCAGCAGCCAGCCCCGGTGTTGTCCTGAACCCGGTCCCCGCAGGGGGACTTCGTGGCCGCAGCCATGTAGCCCCGGATTTCAATCCGGGGTACACCTCAGCGGCGCCGCACTCGCCAACTGACGCCGCGCCTACCCGACTGGAGGTGGCCCTCATCGCCACCGCGCCCGCAATCAGGCGCCGCGCCGACGCGAACCCACTGCCCGACTGCCCGACTGCCCGACTGGAGGAACCGATGCACGACCGCTACATCCCCCCGCACGAGCAGGACGCCTGGGCCAGCCGGCGGCGCGCGCAACTGCGGCGCGAGCCGGCGGACCACGCCGCCCCGGCCGTCGCGGCGGTCGTCTTCGACGCCTACGGCACGCTCTTCGATGTGACCAGCGTCGAGACCGCCTGCACCGCCATCACGCCCGACGCCGCTGCCTTCGCCAGCCTCTGGCGCGCGAAGCAACTCGAATATACCTGGCTGCGGACCCTGATGGGCCGCTACGCCGACTTCGCCACCGTGACGGCCGACGCGCTCGACTACACCCTGCGCCGCTTCGCCATCGCGCCCGACGACGCCACCCGCAGCCGCCTGCTCGCCGCCTGGCAGACGCTCGCGCTCTACCCCGACGCGCAGACCCTGCTCGACCAGCCGCCGAACCTGCCGCTCGGCATCCTCTCGAACGGCACGCCGGCCATGCTCCGCGCCCTGCTCGACCACGCCGGCGTGGCCCAACACTTCCAGGCCGTCCTCAGCGTGGACGCCGTCCATACCTACAAGCCCGACCCGCGCGTCTACGCGCTCGCGCCCGCCGCGTTCGGCGTCGCGCCCGACGCCATCCTGTTCGTCACCGCCAACGCCTGGGACGCCGCCGGCGCGCAGGCGGCCGGCCTACGCGCCGCCTGGTGCAACCGCGCCGGCCTGCCGTTCGACACGCACAGCCCGGCGCCCCATATCGAATTGCCCTCGCTGGCGCACCTGCCCGAGGCGCTGGCGCAGTGACGGCCCCGCGGCCCCAATGCTGGGGGGAGCACCCATCCAAGCGCCGGGGCCATCTATAAACCGCCCAGCCCATAGCAGCGTGCTCCCCAGAATTGGGGGGGCCGTCCCTACGCGAATACGGTAAGATGAACGCGAAGCAGCCGGCGGTTGAAACCGCGCCTGAAGGCAGCGGCCACAAAGTCCGGCCTACGCCGGACTAGGATTACAACGAACTTGGCGGTTCACCACCAAGGTTGGCCGTACTCCTAACCCGCGCAGGCGGGTTTCGTGGCCGTGAGGCCATTCAGGCGCGGTTTCAACCGCCGGCCAGAGAGACCTTCGACCTGCGACCCTCTGACCTGCGACCTCCGGAGGAACGATGCCGCCGCCCGACCTCTTCGCCGCATCGCACCGCCGGCGCAACGCGCTCACCGGCGAGTGGGTGCTGGTATCGCCACACCGCACCGACCGCCCCTGGCAGGGACAGACCGAGACGCCGCCCACCGCCGGCCTACCGCAGTATGACCCCACCTGCTACCTCTGTCCCGGCAACGCGCGGGCGGGCGGTGCGCGGAACCCGCCCTACACCGCCACCTTCGTCTTCGACAACGACTACGCCGCGCTGCTGCCCGACACACCGCCCGGCGCGGTCAATGACGCCGGTCTCTTCGTTGCGGAGAGCGCGCGGGGCATCTGCCGCGTCGTCTGCTTCTCCCCGCGCCACGACCTGACGCTGGCCGGCATGGACGAAGCGGCCATCCGCCGCGTCGTAGACGTCTGGGCGGCGCAGTACACCGACCTCGGCGCGCGGTCCTGGGTCAACCATGTGCAGATCTTCGAGAACCGGGGCGCGCTGATGGGTGCCAGCAATCCCCATCCCCACTGCCAGGTTTGGGCCGACGAACACCTGCCCGGCGAACCAGCCAAAGAACTCGCTCACCAGGCCGCCTACCTGGCTGAGCACGGCCGCTGCCTGCTCTGCGACTACCTCGCGCGCGAGCTCGCGGACGGCGCGCGGCTCGTCTGCCACAACGACCACTTCGTCGCGCTGGTCCCCTTCTGGGCCGTCTGGCCCTTCGAAACGCTCGTCCTCCCCCGCGCCCATCACGGCGCGCTGCCCGACCTCGACGACGCGGCGCGCGACGGCCTCGCCGCCATCCTGCGCGACCTCACCCGCCGCTACGACGCGCTCTTCAACGCCCCGTTCTCCTACAGCATGGGCTTCCACCAGCGCCCCACCGACGGCGACGCTCACCCCGCCTGGCACCTCCACGCCCACTTCTATCCCCCCCTGCTGCGCTCCGCGACCGTCCGCAAATTCATGGTCGGCTACGAAATGCTCGCCCAGCCCCAGCGCGACATCACGCCGGAGCGCGCGGCGGCGCGGCTGCGCGGGGATAGGGGATAGAAGTTTGTCATAGGTGGTACTCGGAGATTGGCGCGGTGCTGCGGCGGGCCACCCCGGATTGAAATCCGGGGCTAAATGGCGCTCACGCGCCACGAAGTCCCCCGCCGGGGACTGGGTTCGCTGCGAGACCGGGGCTGACTACCACCACATAGGTACGCCAACTCCAGTCCGCGCAGGCGGACTTCGTGGCGGGGGTACCCACGGAGTGGGTCTCGCCATGTAGCCCCGGGTTTCAACCCCGGGGTAGCCCTCAGCGCCGCCGCGCCCGCCAGCAGACGCCGCGCCGTGGCGCTATCCCCTATCCCCCACTAACCGCGCGACCTCAGCAAATAAGAGGTAGTGAACAGGCACGCCCGGTCGCCGCCATTCGTCGGCGATGCGGGCGGCGAGGTGGGTGCGGGCGGCGGCGTGGGCGCTGCCGGTGGCGCGGGCCAGTGCTGTGGCGTCGTGGAAGATGACGGCGGCGGGCGCGCCGTCGCGCGGGGCGTGGAAGAGCGCGTCGCGGAAGAAGGGCGGCACGGCAGGGGTCGCCGTGAGCCGCGCCCAGACCACCTGGTCGGCGGCGGTGAGACCGAGCGCGGCAAGTTGCGCCTGCCGTGCCGCCGCGCGGGCCGCGTCGGCGGCGGCCTGGGCGGTACGCGTGGCGGCCAGCGCCTGCCGCTCCTGCTCCTGCCGGGCGGCCAGGGCGGCGCGCTCGGCGGTGGAGATGAAGCCCGCCGGTGGCGCCCAGTCCTCCTCAATCATCCGGCGCAGCCGGCCCGGCGTCAGGCGCGCGTCGTCGGGGCTGGTGTCGCGGAGGAAGTCGAACACCTCGACCTGGCGAGCGATGAGGTCCGGAGCCTGGGCCGTGACGAGCCGGCGGGCGGCCAGCGGCGTAATCCCCCGCGCCACCAGCGCATCCCGTGTGGCAACAACAACATCAGCCGCGCTGTCAGCGAGCGCCGGGTGTTGTCGTGTCGTCTGTTGAGAATCGTCTGTTGCGCTGGGTGTGTTGTGTGTACCGGAATCCGGTGTGGGGGGCGTACCGGCCAGCGGTGTACCAGGCGTACCGGAGAACGGTACAACCCCTGTACCGGATTCCGGTACACCACCTGCTTGCGGTGTCGTGGCGCTCACCGCATCCCCTGTACCGGAAATCGGTACAGCAGCAATCGCGCCGTTTTTGGACCCATTTGCCACCTCGTCCGCCGGCGCGGCGAAGCGGGCGCGGAACTCGGCCAGGCGGCGCTGGCCCTTCTCGGTCAATTCGCCCGGCAGGCGGCCCTCGGCGACGGCCAGCAAGAACTCAGTCACTTCGAGCGGCTCGTAGAGCACGTAGTCGTTGGCGACATTCTCGCCCTTGCTCCCCTTGCCGACGCCCGACTCCTTCACCAGCAGCCCCGCCACACCCAGCCGCTCCTCGATGCCCTGCAACTTGTCCTGGCTCAGGCCGAGGATTTTCTTCAGTTGCCGGAACGAGGGCAACTCCCAGCGCGGGTTGGTCGGGTTGATGTTCTTCTTTAAGTAGAGGTGGTACGCGATGTCCTCCAGCCGGATGAGCGGCCGGGTGACGTAGGTCGTGCTGGCATAGCAGTCGAAGTACTCGTTCCAGGCGGTCTCGAAGCCCTTGCGCGCGTTGTCGGCCAGCCGCACGCGGCGCTTGGCCTCCGCCGATAGCGGCGCCTGCCCCCGCGCGGCGGCGTGCGCCGCCGATTCGTCTGCCGGATTCACCGCCATGCCGTTCTCCTCAGTCGTGAGTGCGTGAGTGCGTGAGTCGTGAGTTGCTTCGGGTTAGCGATGCGCCAGCAATCAGGCTCGGCGCTGACCAAATCTTGCTCCAGCACTCACGACTCACGCACTCACGTCTCCCCACTCGTAGTATGCGCGGCACGCCAGGACGGCGGGAGGTCTGGTCTGCTCGGGGTTAATACACTTCCAGATCATACTTTTAAGGATCGCCTCGCGATCCGCTGCCAGCGTCCACGTTGCCGGATGTGTGAGTAGCGTGGACGCTGCCGTCCCGTCGATCGCGCATCCCCTCTACTTAATCGGACTCCTCAAAACGGCGATTAAGTGCCATCCTGGCACAAGGTGTGAGCAGCGTGGACGGCGCGCTGTCCACGCCACTCACACATCCCGTCCACGTTGCTCACACCGATCGTCCATGACGATCACACCGAATGGGGGCGTGGACGGAGGCGCAGGGGATAGGAGATAGGGGTAGGGGATGGTGAATGGGCGATCGGGATCGGGAAAAGCGGGCGGTGTCCATGCTGTTCACACATTTGTGCTACGTGGACGGGGGACGAAGGGGATAGGGGATTGCGGTTCGTTACGGCGCAGTGCTGACGAGGGCCACCCCGGATTGCAATCCGGGGCTAAGGGCGGCTGCGCCGCCACGAAGTCCCTGCGGGACTAGGGCTGATTAACTATGAGTTAGCCACTAGCCCCGGCGTTAGTCTGAATACAGCCCCGGAGGGACTTCGTGGCTGCAGCCCTTCGCGCCGAATTCATTCGGCGCCACACCTCAGCGCCACCGCGCCAGTTTCCTACCACCGCGCCGTAACGAACCTCTATCCCCTATCCCCTTCGCGCCGTCCACGCTGTTCACACATCCTCCCCGCGTGGACGGCGCGCACATCCGCCGGTGGCAGCCAAACCCACCGAACGTACGCCGGCAATGGCGCACGACGTCCGCCCTCTGCCGGGTGTCCACGCTATTCACACCATCCCGCGTCGTGGACGCGCGGCGCATCCGGCCGCCGATCGCCGCTGGCGAACGCGCGCACGCGCGGATGTGCGCCGCCGGGCGTCCACGCTATTCACACCAGCCGCCGCGTGGACGCCGCGCACCTGTCCGGATGTCCTGGGTCAGAAGTACTAGCCCGTGCGCCTTGCACGGTGTCTCACACCGCGTTATAGTGGCAGCGGCGTGACAAGTGAATGGCCTATCACCACAATCCCGTGGGTTACGCGGACATGCGGCTGGCTCTGCCCGCGCGCAACGGTGATAGCAGAGGCTGGCTTTGACCAGCCCCTCACGCGCGGGTATAGTGCCCCGGTCATCTGGCAGGCAGACGCGTCGGCCTGGCGCACGAGTCACGCGCCGTAAGGCGGCGAACGGCATGGTCATGCGCGCTGGTCCAACCAGGCCGGCGTGCGGGTGAGGGTGGGTGATGAGCGAGCGGCGGCGCGGGCCACCGCACCGGCGAGCAGCGGATTCAGACGCAAGCCTGGGTCATACGAGTGAAGCATGAGGAAGGTGCATGAACCGGATTGTGAGCAAACGACTACTCCTCGCGTGTTGTCTGATCGTCCTCGCCCTGCCGCTGGCGCTCTGGTCGCCCACCTCCGGCGCGCTGGCCGCGCCCCCGGCCGGGCCGGAAGTGACGCCCGCCGTCCATCACGACACCTCGCCGCCGTTGCGTGACATCGCGCCCAAGCACGCCAGCGGGCCGCAACGCGCGCTGCCCCTGCGCCGGGGGGCGCCGCCGGCGACCGCCCCGAAGACGCCGGCCGCGCCCGACCCCGTCGTGCAGTCCGCGCCCGGCGGCCCGGCCACCTCGAC
>DASUBC010000010.1:0-5506 GCA_035763465.1 Thermomicrobiales bacterium | reverse complement strand
CTACCCGGCGATTGACGACCGGGGCACGCGTTCGGCGGCGGGCGGCTTTATCGAGTGGACCTGGGACGGCCTTGGCCTCTTCGGCTTCGCCCCCGAACTGTGGGACATCGAGGGGCGCGCGGGCATCGAGGGGCGCTGGCAAGGTCCGTGGCACACGAAGGACCAGACCGAAGAAGAAGGGCTGAAACTCCTGCACTGGCTCGACGAAAACCTCGGCGGCGAAGGGTTTGAACGCTGGCGGCCCTTCGACCATCCCCAGCTCGGGCCGGTCGAGCTCGGTGGCTGGCACACGAAGACGGTGCGCCAGAACGCGCCACCGCGCTTTCTGGAAGAAGAATGCGCCAAGGTCCACCAGTTCGTGCTACGCCAGGCGCTGATCACGCCGCGCGTGCGGATCGCGAAGGCCGAGACCGAGGCGGTCGCGGCGGACCTGACGATCGTGCGCGTCACAGTGGAAAACGAGAGTTTTCTACCGACGAACATCAGCCAGAAGGCCGTCAATCTCGGCGTCGCCAAGCCGGTGACGATTGAACTGGCGGGCGAGCAGACCGCGATCTTGCTCGGCGAACCGAAGCAGACGCTCGGCCACCTGGAAGGCCGCGCCCAGGCGGTCGGCGCCGCGTTCTGGGGACCGGGGGTGCTGAAGAACGAAGCCCGCGCCGAATGGCTGGTGCGCGGTACGGGCACAGTGACGGTGACGGTGAAGTCCGAGAAGGGCGGCACGACCACGCGCGAGCTCGCCCTCGGCCAGACGACGTAAGGCGCATAGGCGCGTCTCGAAAGCCAGTGACCGCGATGCTGACCTGTATTCTGCTCGATGTTGGCGGCACGCTCTGGCCTGATGCCTGGCCCGCGCCCGCAAAGGTTAGCGCGGCGCGGGTGGCTAATCTCGGCGCTGTCCTACGTGCCTTCGGGCTTAATGCGGCGCTTGCGTCAGTGTTGCAGCAGTGCCTGCTGGCCGCGATGGTTGAACATGCACGGCAGGGTCGGCAAAGCGGCTCGTTGATTCAGGACACGGCAAGCGTCGTGCAGGGTGCGTTACGCGAAGTAGGTCTTGCTCCTGACCCAATGGTGATCGCCGCGATTCGCAGGGCGATGCGCGTATCGCCAGCTGGCTATGCCGAGCTCTTGCCAGGGGCGCGTGAACTCCCAGCGGCGATCCGCGCGCTCGATCTGGGGTGTGTTGCCATTTCCAACGCTCACTGGCGCGACGGTGACGACTACCGGCAAGACTTCGCGGACCTCGGCGTGGCGCACTATTTCGACGCCGTTATCTCGTCCGTGGACGTAGGGTTCAACAAACCGCACCGCGCGATGTTCGACGCTGCGCTGGCTGCCGGCGGCTGGCGCGCCGCCCACTGTGTCATGATCGGCAACTCTGAACACAATGACGTGGAACCAGCTCGCGCGCTCAGTATGCGTACCATTCTCGTTGCCCTGGAAGAAGACCCGCCGGCCGTAAGTAGCGCGGACGATGTTGCCCTGACTCTCGCTGATGTTGCCGCGACCCTCCGTGCCTGGGTTGCGGCCGAGGCGGCAGCAGACCCGCGACAGGTGGTTGATGATGCCCGACACTGAATGTCACACGCGATGCAACCGTGGGAGTACATGTGTCGTTGGCAAGCCAATCCCGCACGTCGTTGGCGTGATAGCATGAGCCAGTGGTGGCGCGTGGCGCTGCTCGGCCTCGCCGTGCTGTTGCTCGGCGGCTGCACCGGCGGCGTTCAACCGACGGCGACCGCTCTGCCATCCATGACAGCTACATCGGCAGGTGGCGCCAGTGCCGCGACACTGTCGGCCAGTTCCACTCCGCATCCGGCCACGGCGACCAGCGCACCGCCGGCCTCGCCCGCCGCGACTCCCGTCGGGGCGATGTGCGCGCCCGGCGTCAGTTTTCTCGGCTTCTCCGATGCGCTCGACAAGCAGCAGTTCCAGCAGACTGACATTGGCGGCCTCTCGGCGCTCGTCTATGATGCCCAGCGCGAGGTCTATTACGCGCTCGTTGACAACGAACGGGAGACACCGGCGCGCTTCTATACGCTGCGGTTCTCGCTCGCCGGCGGACAACTCAGCGCGCCGCAAGTCACGGCGGTCACCACGCTGCGCGATACCAGCGGTACGCCCTACACCGGCCGCAATTTCGATGGCGAGGGCATGGCCCTGCTGCCTGATGATACGCTGCTGATCGCGTCTGAGACCGAGCCGGCCATCCGCCGCTTCGCGCTCGACGGCCGGCAACTGGCGGAACTGTCGGTGCCCCAGCGATTCCTCGTCGCGCCACGCGGCGAAGCGCAGGGAAACGGGACGTTCGAGAGCCTGGCGCTCACGCCCAACGGCCAGTCCTTCTACACAGCGGTGGAGGAGCCGCTGGCGCCCGACGGCAGCGCCAGTGACGGCAAGAACCGCCTCCGCATCCTGCGTTACGATCGCCAGGCCGGAGGCACGTTCACGACGGGCGCGCAATTCTTCTACCTGGCCGAGGCCGGGCAGGGTGTCAGCGACATGGCGGCGCTGAACGACCAGGAGTTGTTGGTGCTGGAGCGCGGCTATGTGCCGCTGCTCGGCAATACCGTGCGTGTCTACCGGGTCACGCTCGCGGGCGCGGCCGACGTCAGTGGTGAGGCAAGCCTGGCGGTGGCGGGCCTGACGCCGGTGGCGAAGACGCTAGTGTTCGACCTGGCGAGTTGCCCGCCCAGCGGCGCGCGTGCCCACGAACCGCAGCCGAATCCGCTGCTGGACAATTTCGAGGGCCTCGCTATCGGCCCGACGCTACCCGATGGCCGGTGCGCGCTCGTGCTCGTCAGCGACGATAACTTCAGCCGGGTGCAAACGACGCGCTTCATCGCGCTCGCCAGCCAGCCGTAAGTGGCCGGCGTTCAGCCACCAATCGCTGACGACTTTGCAATGCGCCGGCCGGGCGCGACAACTCGCAATCCCCGCAGAAGTATGCTATTAATCAGCCGCAGCTAGGGAATTCCGGCACATGATTGTGCCTGCTTGCCCGCCGCCAGTAGGGACTGCTCGTTGGGGCCATCAGTATCATGACCAGGCTGGATTCGGACATGCCAGCCGCCGAAACGCCGCAAGCAAGGATCGCGCGGTGATGAGCGCCGAACAGGGACAGCAGCGGGAACGGACCAGGAAACGCATCGTCGTCGTAGACGACGATCAACAACTGGCCGACCTGATGCGCGAGTTCTTGACCGATGAGGGCTACGATGTCGAGGTCTGCTCGCAGGGCGATCAGGCGTTCGCCGTCATCCGGTCGCTGCTGCCGGACCTGATCATCCTCGATGTGCGGATGGCCGAGATTGGCGGCCTGGGCGTTCTGTACCTGCTCTCCACCGATCCGAATACGCGCCGTATCCCCGTCCTGATGTGTACCGCCGTCTCCGCCGGCGAGATGCGGCAATGGGAAGAAGTGCTCGATCAGAAGGGCGTGCCGGTCCTCTTCAAGCCCTTCGAACTCTCCCAGCTCGCCGCCCAGATCGCCTCAATGCTCTGATCGGTGGACAGCCGGCCGCATTAATACGCGCTGCCCTCGCTTGCCATTCGTTTCCCATAGACACTTCACCGGCACAATCTACGGACATGTAATACTGCCCACGCGCGCTATTCAGCGAGCGCAGGATCAGCGCCACGCTAGCTGTCAGGCATAGTGCCGTTCTGAACCCACTATCATCTACCATCTATCCTCTATCATCTCGTATGGTATCGTTGCGCGGATTGACTGATTGATGGTGGTGTTATGGCTAGGCGGGAACTTGGTGGAAGCGGCATTGACTGCCGGCGGTTCGGGCCGGCGGCGAGAGTTTGGGTTTGGTCGGACGGCGAATACGCTGCTGGGCTATACACTGGTCAAAGGGCTGCAAATCGCCCTCTATAACCTGATTTTCCCCCTCTACGCCTACAGCCTGGGGTATGACCAGGCGGCGATCGGCCGGTTGAACGCGATCGGGGCGCTGACGGTGCTGATCGTCAGCGTACCGCTCGGCGTGCTCGCCGACCGGATCGGTCGCGCGCGGTTGATGGCGATCGGCGGTATCCTGACGCCGATTGGCCTGGCCGGGATCGGCCTGTCGAGTTCCGCGCCCGCGCTGATTGGCTGGATGATCTTCCAGAACATAACCGCCACGGTCTACTGGAGCGCGCTCAGTCCGCTGTTGGTCGGCGCAGTCGCGCCCGAGCGACGGGTGCGCGCCTTCTCGATCAACACCTTCTGCCTGCTCGGTCTCGGCTCGCTGGGCAGCGCCATCGGCGGGGGGGTGGCGGCGGGCGTCGCCCATTTCCTCGGTGTTGCTCCGGACGCTGTCGGACCGTTGCGCGCGGCGATGCTGCTGAACGCGCTGATCATGTTGCTGGGAGCGCTGCCGCTCTGGCGCATCCGCGAGGTCGCGGCGGCCAGCGATGGCGTGGCCGGGCAGGCGCCGTTCCGCCTGGCGGACCTGCGGCTCTTCGGCCGGCTGCTGCTGCCCGACGCCCTCCAGGCGTTCGGCGCGGGCGCGATTATCGGCTTCCTCCCGCTCTTCTTCTCGCTGCGTTTCGGCCTGGAAGCCGGCGTACTCGGCTGGCTCTTTACCTTCACCGGCGTAGTGGGCGGCGTGTCCGCGCTGGGCGCCCCGGCGCTGGCGCGGCGGCTGGGCGACGTGCGCGCGATCGGTGGACTAATGACGGCGGTGGCCGTGGCGATGGCCTGCACGGCGGCGGCGCCGGTCGTCATTGGCGCGATTCTCGGTGAAACCGCTCGTGCCGCGCTGCGCGGCACGATTGACCCAATCTATACGCCCTATGCCATGAGCCGGGTCGCGGCGGCGCGGCGCGGCACGCTCGGCGGCCTCTACAACGTCACCTACGCGACCGGCTTCTCGCTCGGCCCGATCCTGAGCGGCTGGTTGCAGGTGCATTACGGCTTTGGTCCGGCGTTCGCGATGGGCGCGATTTCGTATGTGCTGGCCGCCAGCGTCCTCTGGCTCTTCTTCGGCCGGCGTACGCTCGCGCCGGTTGACTGAGTGCCCTCACCCCTGGCTCACTGCGTTCGCCGGCCCCCTCTCCCGTCGCGACGGGAGAGGGGGATGAGAACCACAACCCGACAAACAATTGCGAAGCCTGACACTGAGCGTTCTCAGGTAGGATGACGATAATGGAAACTGGCGGACTGCTGATCGGCCCCAACTACCGTGATTTCCCTGAACACAGAGGACACAGAGAGAGAACGATGATTCACCGCAGAGCACGCCGAGACTGCTGAGAGGAACGGAGGAAGATCTATAAATCGTGCTTCCTTTCGTCCTCTGTGCCCTCTGTGTTCTCTGTGGTGAATCAGTATTCCTCTCTGCGGTCTCGACGCGCTCTGCGGTGAATACCGTTCCCGTACGTTTGCTATACTCTCGACAGATGCTGCTGAACGTGAGTAGAGAGGAGCAAACCTCATGCAGCCGAATATGCGTATGATGCAGCAGATGCAGAACCGCATGGCGAAGATTCAGGAAGAACTGGCCGAGACGAC
>DASUBC010000009.1:0-8342 GCA_035763465.1 Thermomicrobiales bacterium | reverse complement strand
GCATACGGGCGCGCTTCGTACCATCGCCACGCTGCCAGGCGACGAGGTGACGGGCTTCACGCACGTCAGCGACGACAATACCCGCCTCTGTGTGCCGACGATTCACGAGTCGGCCTTCGCCGATGTGCGGGCGATTGACGCGACGGTACAGCGCCTGGGTCTGAGCAGTCACCTGCGAATCTTCGACACGCGCAGCGGCGCGGCGGTCGCCGACGTGTCCGTGCCGCGCGGCTGGGTGACGCATGTGCAGTTTCAGCCAGGCCGCAACGACGTGGTGCTGTTCAACCATGAATGGCCCGCCGACTGCGGCATTCGCCGCATCTGGCTGTGGGACGGCGCGACCGGTGAACTTCGCCGGATGCGCCCGGAGGGACTGAATGCCGACGGCACACCACGCAGCAAGGAGGATTGGGTGTGCCACGAGGTCTGGACGCGCGACGGCGGCGCGGTGGTCTACCACGGCACGTATGCGGCCGACGGCGTACCGCGCACGGGCCGCAGTTTTGTTGGGCGGATGTCCTCCGCCGGCGCTGACCACGTCGAATTGCCCTTCGCGCCGGGCTTCAGCCGCTATGGGCACTTCACGCTCGCGCCGGACGGCGACACACTCGTCAGCGACGGCTATGCCGAGTACCCCGAACTCGATGAACCGGACGACAACCAGGCGCGACAAGGGCGCTGGATTAGCCTGCTCCACGCCGATTGGGGGCAGGGTACGCATCGCTGGACGCCGCTCTGCCGTCACGGCAGCAGCTGGGGCAGCCAGGATGCGCACCCACACCCGATCTTCAGTCACGCCGGCACGGAAATCCTCTTTACCAGCGATTGCGGCGGCAAGCGCGCGATATATCGAGTCGCGAGTAGAGAGTAGGGAGTAGAGGGTTGCTCATCATTGGCACTGTGCCGATCTGCTGGCGCGGCGCCCTCAGTGAGTGGCTCTCTACTTCCTACTCTCTACTCGCGACTCGTTTGTGGGACAATGGCGGTGGGCGGCCTGACTGCTCGCCGCCCGGCATTGCAGTGCATGGTGAGGGGCACGCATGGTTCTGCCGGTTCCTGCTGATAGCATTACGGTTGACGAGGCGCTGCGCCGCGTGCTGGACGCGACGCTGGTGCTGCCGCCCGCGCGAGTCCCGCTGACTGACGCCGCCGGGCTGGCGCTGGCCGAGCCGCTGGTCGCGGCCGAAGACCTGCCGCCCTTTCCGGCGGCGACGATGGATGGTTTCGCGGTCGTCGCGGGCGATGGCCCCGGCTGGCGGCAGCTGGTGGGCGAACAACTGGCCGGCTACATCGTGGACGTGACGGTGGAACCCGGCACGGTCGCGCGGATTACGACCGGCGCGCCGTTGCCGCCGGGGGCCAATGCCGTCGTCATGGTCGAGCATACGCGCGAGGACGATGGCCGGGTCGAGATTCAGCAAGAGCGAATCGGCGTCGGTGAGAATATCCGGCCGATTGGCGTAGACATGGCGCGCGGGCAGCGGGTGTTGCCCGCCGGCACGGTGATTGGCCCGGCGGAGGTCGGGCTACTGGCGAGCCTGGGCGTGGCCGAACCGCTTGTGCATCCCCGGCCGCGTGTCGCCGTCCTGAGCACCGGCGATGAGCTGGTCGAGCCGTGGCTGACGCCGGCGCCGGGGCAGATTCGCGACTCGAACCGCTACGCGCTGGGCGCCGCGCTCGCCGGTCTGCGCATCCCCGTCGCGCGCTTCGGCATCGCGCCCGACGAAGAAGCCGCCACCCGCGCGACGCTGACCGGCGCGCTCGCCGCCGCCGACGTGCTGATTACCTCCGGCGGTGTCTCGATGGGCAAGCGCGATCTGGTGAAGGGACTGCTGGACGAACTCGGCCAGGTTCAATTCGGCCGCCTCTTTATGAAACCGGGCAAACCGCTCCATTTCGCGACGACGAACGACGGTAAACTGATCTTCGGTCTGCCGGGCAATCCCGTCTCGGCGCTCGTCGGCTTCGAGATATTCGTGCGGCCCGCGCTGCTGAAACTGGCCGGGCATCCCGCGCCGGTGCGCCCGCGCTTCGCCGTCACCCTGAGCCACGGCATCACCCCCGGCGATCGCCCGGAGTTCCAGCGCGCGGTCGTGCGCCAGGGGCCAGATGGCCGGCTGGTGGCGACGACGACCGGCGCGCAGGCGTCCTCGCGGCTGGCGTCGCTGGTCGGGGCGAACGCGCTGCTGGCCCTGCCCGCGCGCCGCGCGCCCTTCCAGACCGGCGAGATGGTCGAGGCGATGCTGACTGGCCCGCTGCTTGGACCTGAGCAGGCGCAATGAGCGGTGAGTACAGCCCTCACCCCCCGGCCCCCTCTCCCGTGATACGGGAGAGGGGGAGCGAGCGCCAGCGAGCGTGGGGTGAGGGCCGTCCCCAGGCTGCACTTGCGGCGGTTATCTTCAGCCCGATCATCTTCGCCGCCGAGGACAAAGACCGCGCCTACGCGGACGCGCTCCGCGACATGAGTCTGCTGCCGTCGCAGGCCGCCATCGTGGACGATCGCGCGCGGCGCGGCATCCGCTGGGGCAACCGGCACGGCGCGCTGACGATCTGGTTCCGCAACGGCAAGTTCGCGGATGAGCTGCCGGACGACGATACCGGCCCGCCCGCGCATATCATCGCGCGGCTGGCCGAATTAGGTGGCGTATTGTAATTGTTACAGGTTGGCAGGTTACAGGTTGCAAGTTGTTTGAGGATAGGCATTGCCTTGCCTGTGTAAAACCTGCAACTTGTAACCTGTAACTTGCAACTTCGGGAGGTCGCTCATGCCCAAGAAGACCACGCCAACCCGCTTGCGTTCACCCCAGGCGGCGCTCGGCTATGTGCCGGGGGAGGCGCGGAAGTTGCCGTCCTGGCCGGAGGTCGTGGCGTACTGCCGCGAGGTAGGCGAGCAGAGCGACCGCGTGGTCTTCGAGGAACTGGGGCCATGTACGGAGGGGCAGCCGTTCGTCGCGCTGACGATCGCCGCGCCGGAAACGCTGGCGAACCTGGAACATTACCGCGACATTCAGCGCCGGCTGGCTGATCCGCGCATTACCACGCCGGCCCAGGCTGAGCGGCTGATTCACGATGGCAAGACCGTAGTGCTGCTGACCTGCTCGATCCATTCGACCGAAGTCGGCTCGACACTGATGGCGCTGTCGCTCATTCACGAGCTGGCGACCAGTGACGACGAGCAGATCCAGACCATTCTCGACAATGTCATTCTGCTGCTCGTGCCATCGCTGAACCCCGACGGCTGGCAGACGGTCTACGAGTGGTATCAGCAATCGCTCGGCACGCCCTATGAAGGCATCGCGCAGCCGACGCTTTACCACACCTATACCGGCCACGACAACAACCGCGACTGGTTCATGTTCACGCAGGTCGAGACGCGCTACACGGTCGAGCGGCTGCACAACCGCTGGCATCCGCAGATTGTCTACGACCAGCACCAGATGGGCGCGGAGGGCGCGCGGTTCTTTGTCCCGCCCTACATTGACCCCTACGACCCGAACGTGGACCCGATTCTCCAGCAGGAGATCAGCCAGCTGGGCCACGCGATGGTGGCCGACCTCACCGCCGCCGGCAAGACCGGCGTGGCGACGGCGCTGATCTTCGACGCCTTCTCGCCGTCGCGCGCCTACCAGCACTATCATGGCGGCGTGCGGATTCTCAGCGAGGCGGCGTCCTGCAAGATTTGCACGCCAATCACCATCGCGCCGGACGCGCTGCGCGAGGCGCGCGGCTTCAACCCGCGCGTCGCCAGCGCGAACCACCCCCTGCCCTGGCCGGGCGGCGAGTGGACGATCGCCGACATCGTCGCCTACGAGCGGATCGCGACCTACGCGCTGCTCAATAACGCCGCGCGTTACCGCGACCGCTGGCTGCGGAATTTCTACCTGGTCCACCAGCACGCGGTCGAGCGCACCAGCCCCTACGCCTTCGTCATCCCGGCCAACGGGCGCGATCCTGGCGCGACGGTGGAGATGCTGACGGCGCTGCAATTCGGCGGTGTCGAGATCGAGCAGGCGACCGCGCCCTTTACGGCCAGCGGTGTGCGCTACGAAGCCGGCACCTACATCATTCGCCTGGCGCAGCCGTACGGCGCGTTCGCCAAGACGCTGCTCGAAACGCAGTCGTACCCAGACCTGCGGCTCTATCCTGGTGGGCCGCCGAAGCCGCCCTACGACATCACCGCGCAGACGCTGGGCTTGCAGTTCGGAGTTGAGACGGTGGAGGTCGAGCACGAGTTCACTGCTGACCTGCGGCGCGTAGCGGCTGGCGGCCTCGCCGCGCCACCGCCCCGCCTCGCCGGCCGCGCCAGCAAGACGGCGCTCGCGCTGATCGGCGCGGAGACGAATGGCAGCGCGCGGGCCGTCAATGCGTTGCTGACCGATGGCGCGCGAATCAGCCGGGTGACAGAAACCGTCGAAGTCGCGGGGCAAGCGTTCGAGCCGGGCGCGTTCCTGGTCGAAGGCGCGGATACCGCGGCGCTCGAACGGCTGGCGCGCGAGCATTCCTTGCGCCTGGGCTTTCTGGCGGCAAACGCCGCGCCCGCGCGCCGCGCGCTCGCCCAGCCGCGCGTCGGCCTCTACCGCTCCTATCGCCCGAACGCGATGGATGAGGGCTGGACGCGCTTCGTGCTGGAACGGTACGGGTTCGCGTTCGACACTGTGCGCGACGCCGAAGTGCGCCAGGGCGGTCTCGGCGAACGCTACGACTGCCTGGTGCTCACCCATCAGAGCGCGAAGGATATTCTGGAAGGGAACAGCGCACGCGACTATCCGCCCGAGTACAGCGGCGGTATCGGTGAGCAGGGCGCGGCGAACCTGCGCCGCTTCGTCGAGGAAGGCGGCACGCTCGTCGCGCTCGACGCTGCCTGCGAACTGGCGATCGAGCACCTCTATCTGCCGGTGACGAACGCGCTCGCGGGCCTGAAGTCGGAGCAGTTCTACGCGCCCGGCGCGCTCTTCCGCATCATTCTCGACGCGGCGCACTCGCTCGGCTGGGGTTTCGAGCGCGAAGTCGCCGCGCTCTACCTCAACGGCCCGGCGTTCGAACTCGGCAACGACGGCGCCGAGCACGAACGGCCGGCGATCGTCGCGCGCTATCCGCTGAGTAACCCGCTCCTCAGCGGCTGGGTGCTGGGACCGCGGCACATCGCCGGCAAAGCCGCGATCGTGGACGTGCCGGTCGGCCAGGGCCGGGTCTATCTGTTCGGCTTCCGGCCGCAGTTCCGCGCGCAAATGCGCGGCGCTTATCGGCTGCTGTTCAACGCGCTCTACGCCAGCGGACTGACGTAGCGGCGGAACCCGGACTCTCACTACGCTCGGTTCACCAGCGGAGGGATGCCAGGCGAAGTGGTTGATCGCGCGGCAAGTGCCGCGCAACTGGCGCCGGCTTCGCGACCCAGAGCGACGTTGCGGAGATTCCGGCCGGCTGCGCCACGACTCGCTAACGGGCGCATGATCGGGTATGCTGACGACGAGCGACGGACACACGGAGAACCAACGGAGCTCCCTCGGTCGTTGTGCTGACAATTCACTGGGAGGTATGTGCAGGGAGGCTCACCATGCCATACGTTTCCGGTCTCGCACGACCACACGCCCTGCATGGCTCGCGCTGGCGCGAGCTGCTGCGGGCAGCGTTCGGCAGCCACTCACCGCCGTAGCGCCGTGGGTATAGCCCACGCAGCCTAACGCGCATCTCCGGCTGCCCACGGTGTTCCCATCCTGGGCAACCCATCCACCCCCGCACATTTGACCGTATACGCAAGTGTCTCGTGACCCTGGAGACGCCTCGCGGCCGATCACAGTCGGCATGCAATCTCTGACAGACCTACCGTTCGGCGGGATGGGGCACGGCAACGCCGTGCTTGTACCAGGAGAGAGAGCGATGTCCACACACACGGGGGGCACTGACGCGATCGGATCGCGTGGACGGTTGAGCCGGCGACAAGTCTTGCGAGGCTTTTTCGCTGCCGGTGCGGCGGGTGCGCTGGGAACGCTCCTTGCCGCGTGCGGGGGAGCCAGCGCGACACCCACGCAATCGGCGGCCTCAACCGCCGCGAGCGCGGCCGGCGGCGCGGGTGCGGCGAAGCCGACCGCCGCACAGCCAACCGCCGTGCCCGCCGCGGGCACGCCGAAGCGCGGTGGCACCCTGCGCGCCGCACAAACGAACGAAAACGCGACGCTCGATCCGCTGACCTCCGGCTTCGTCTCCGAGCGGGAAGCCTTCTATAACATGTACGACTCGCTGGTGGCCATTGACACGAACCTGAAGATCATCCCGTCGCTCGCGGAGTCGTGGGAAACGCCTGATCCGCAGACCTACATCTTCCATCTGCGTAAAGACGTCAAGTTCCACGACGGCACGGACTTCAACGCCGACGCGGTCAAGTTCAACCTCGACCGCTACCTCACGGATAAACTGAGTCGCCGCGCGGGCGAGATCAGTTTCATCAAGACGACGGAGGTGGTGGACCCGTACACTGTGAAGGTATCGCTCAAGGGGGCTTTCGCGCCCTTCCTCTCCAATCTCGTCGATCGCGCGGGGATGATGCTCTCCCCGAAGGCGATCCAGGCGGGCGGCCAGGACTTCTCGCGCAAGCCAGTCGGCGCGGGCACGGGCGCGTTCAAGTTCGTCGAGTGGGTCAACAACGACCACCTGACGCTGGAGCGCAACCCGGACTATTGGAAGAAAGACGCCAGCGGCAATCAGCTGCCGTACCTCGACAAGATCATCTTCCACCCAATCACCGATACGACAGTGTTGCTCACCAACCTCAAGACCGGCGATATTGACGCCGCCTATAGCATCCCGCCGAAAGACGTCGCCAGCACGAAAGCGGGCGGCGATATTGTCCTGCGGGATACGCCGGGACTCAGTTTCGACGCCTTCGAGTTCAACACCAAGGCACCGCCCTTCGACAAGAAAGAACTGCGGCAGGCCGTTGCGGAAGCGATCGACCGCGCGCAGATCACCAAAACGGTCTTTTTCGGTGTGGAGCAAGTCGGCTACGGGCCAATCCCACCGTCCAGCTGGGCCTTTGACCCGACGCTCCAACCGTATACCGGGAACATTGACAAGGCGAAGCAATACCTCGCGGCCGGCGGCCAGCCGAATGGCTTCACCTTTGAGTACAAGCTGGGCGCGGGCAATCCGGTCGGGCTGCAACTGCTGCAACTGGTCAAAGACCAGCTCGCCAAAGCGGGCATCACGCTGAACATCACCCAGCTGGAAGCGGCGAAAATCCAGTCCGACGCCCAGGCGGGCAACTTCCAGGCGACGGCCTACGGCTGGAGCGGCCGGATCGACCCGGACGGCAATATCTACAACCAGTTGCACACCGGTGGCGGTCTCTCGGATACGAAGTACTCCAACGCGCAGGTAGACGACCTGCTCGACAAGTCGCGCGCGGCGGCGGATCAGGACCAGCGCAAAGCGTTTTTCCAACAGGCGCAAAAACTGATCGTGGACGACGCGCCGATGGCGTGGTGGGGCTTCGCGCAAGCCTATCTCCTCACGCGGCCAAACGTGCAGGGGATGCAAATCTACGCGGACTACATCATGCGGTTTGACGTCGCGTGGCTGAAGTGAGTGAGCCAGCGGTCGGCGGCTGACCGCGGACGGGTACGGCGATGATCGCATACATCATCCGGCGGCTGCTGTTGATGATTCCGGTGGCGTTCCTCGTGAGCGTCATTATCTTCACGCTCCTACGGCTCACTCCCGGCGATCCGATCGTCGTCTTGCTTGGTGATGAGCCTGACCGGACGGTGATCGCCAACCTGCGTCATCAATATGGGTTGGACCGTCCGATTCCGATCCAGTACCTGAACTGGATCATCCGGTTCCTGCACGGGGACATGGGCCGTTCGATTCGCACGCAGCAGCCGGTCAGCGAGGCGATTCTCTCCCGGTTGCCCGCCACACTCGAACTTGGGCTGGCGGCGCTCTGCTTCAGTCTCCTTCTCTCCATCCCCATCGGTATCCTGAGCGCCACGAAGCGCAACTCCATCTGGGATCTGGTCGGCACGAGTTTCCCGCTGCTCGGCATCTCGATCCCCAACTTCTTCACTGGCATCCTGCTGATTCTCTTCTTTTCGCTCGCCATCCGCCTCTTCTCGCCGGGTGGCTACGTGCCGTTCGCGGAGAACGCTGGACAAAACATCAAACACCTCATCCTGCCGATGATCACGCTGGGGACGCCGAGTCTCGCTGTCAATATGCGCTTCATGCGCTCCGGCCTGATTGACGCGCTCGGGCAGGACTACATGCGGGTGGCGCGGGCGAAGGGGCTGACGGAGCGCGCTGTGGTCATCCGGCATGGGTTGAAGAACGCGTTCATTCCCTTCGTG
>DASUBC010000008.1:0-2676 GCA_035763465.1 Thermomicrobiales bacterium | reverse complement strand
GGTGCTGCCATTGCTGCCGGCGTGCGACCATAAACGGGTGAATGACGGCGACGAGGGGCCGAACACGGGCGGCATGGGCGCCTATGCGCCGACCGGCCTGCTCGACGCGGCGGCGATTCAGGGGCTGACGAAGCGGATACTGGTGCCGGTGGTGCAGCGGATGGCGCGCAAAGATGCGGCCTTCAGCGGAGTGTTGTACGCCGGCCTGATCCTGACCGAGTTTGGTCCCAAAGTGGTGGAGTTCAATGCGCGCTTCGGCGACCCCGAAACTCAGGTGGTGCTGCCGCTGCTGCATTCCGACCTGCTCGAACACTTCGTCGCGCTGGCTGCTGGCCGGCTGCGCGAGCAGACGCTGGAGTGGGAAGACGGCGCGGCGGTCGGCGTCGTGCTCGCCTCCGGTGGCTATCCTGGCCCATATGAAACCGGCCTGCCTATCACCGGCCTGGATACGGGCGCGCTGGACATTCAAGTCTTCCACGCCGGCACGCGCGCGGACGCGCAGGGACAACCCGTCACGGCGGGCGGGCGCGTGCTGACCGTGGTTGGGCGCGGCGCAACCCTCGCCACCGCGCGCGACCGCGCCTACGACGCTATCCAACAGATCACCTTCGACCGCTGCCACTATCGCCACGACATCGCCGCGCGCGAGGCGTGAAGCCTGATAGCAGAGAGTCTGCGCCATAATCGCCAGAAAATAGAGTCAATGCGCGACGCGAGGCTGACGATGATGAAGACAACACTCGATGTGCCGGAGAAGACATACCAGGCGTTTCGCGAGTTAGCGCAACAGATGGGCCGCTCCGAGGCTGAGATCATGCGCGAGGCGCTCGAAGCATATCTTCAAGACCATCAACAGGCCCAGCCGGCATTGTGCTCGGTTGGCGTCGTCGCCGTGCCGGATGTTCATGGGGCCGATTCAGAGGACTGGCTTGAACAGCACTGGCATCCTTCGTGATTACGCTCGATTCGTCGGCGCTGCTCCCTATTCTCAATCGTCTCGATCGAGATCATGAACTGTTATCGCGGCACTGCGCGCCGACCATGGTCCCTATTTCGTTCCCGCCGGTATTCTGGGCGAAGCGGCCTTCATGATCGAGCGGCGGTTGCCGTCGCAAGCACTCACGGCGTTTCTCCGTGATCTCGAAAATGGTGGGTATCTTCTTGACTGTGGCGAAGGCGACTTTCCACGCATTCGCGCTCTGGTTGAGCGTTACGCCGATCTACCGCTCGGCTTCGCCGACGCTGCGGTGATCGCCTGTGCCGAGCGGCATGGCGGCCGGGTCTTGACGCTCGACCGGCGGCATTTCGGCGTCGTGGCGCGTGAAGGGCATATTATAATCGCGCCAACATGGTCAGTATGATCATGCAGATTGGGGAGGAACTCTGATGAAAAGCGAGACGCAGGCCGTACATGTGGGGCGCGCGGTGGACCCGGCGACTGGCGCGGTCGCGCCGCCGATTTACCTGTCAACGACCTTCGAGCGCGCGGCCGATGGGAGTTACCCCGGCGGCTACGTCTACTCGCGCAGCAGCAACCCCAACCGGATGGCGCTCGAAACGGCGCTATTGGCGCTGGAGGAGGGCGCGGCGGCAGCGGCATTCGCCTCGGGGTCGGCGGCGACACTGGCGGTCTGCCAGGCGCTCGCGCCGGGCGACCACGTCATCGCGCCGCTCGACGCTTATCACGGCACGGCGAAGATTCTGCGCGAGGTGCTTGGTCCGTGGGGACTGGAAACGACCTATGTGAACATGACCGACCTGTCGGCAGTCCGGCGCGCGATCCAGCCGAACACGAAGCTCGTCTGGGTCGAGACGCCGTCGAATCCGATGCTGGCCGTGACCGACATCGCCGCCGTGGCGCGGCTGGCGCATGCGGCGGGCGCGCGGTGCGTCTGCGATAACACCTGGGCGACGCCAGTGCTGCAACTGCCGCTGACGCTTGGCGCGGACCTCGTTGTTCACGCCACGACGAAGTATTTTGGCGGCCACAGCGATGTGACGGGGGGCGCGGTGATCACGCGTGAGGACGATGCTTTCTTCGCGCGCGTCCGCACTATGCAGAGCGCGGGCGGCGCGGTGCCGTCGCCCTTCGATGCCTGGCTCACACTGCGCGGTGTCAGCACGGTATATTACCGGATGCGCGCCCACACGGCGAACGCCGCCGCCGTCGCCGCCTTTCTGCACGATCACCCGGCGGTGGAGGCGGTGCATTATCCGGGGCTGCCGGACCATCCGGGCCACGATATCGCCGCGCGGCAGATGCGTGGCTTCGGCGGCATGGTTTCCGTGCAGCCGCGCGGCGACCGTGACCATGCGCTGGCCGTCGCCGCGCGCACGCGCATCTTCACGCGCGCCACGAGCCTTGGCGGAGTCGAGAGCCTGATCGAGCACCGGGCCTCGGTCGAAGGCCCCGGCACGCGCACGCCCGAAAACCTGCTCCGCCTCTCCATCGGCCTCGAACATTCGGACGATCTGATCGCGGACCTGGCGCAGGCGCTTGGCGGGTCGAAGGTCTGAAAGTCGAAGGTCGAAGGTCTCTCGCCAAGGGCATCGCGCTGGCTGTTGAGCGCAGCGCCGATACCAAGAGACTTGCGACCAGCGACCTTCAGACCTGCGACTCCGTTACGCCGTCATCGTCAGCGACCAGCCGCCCTGGGCTTGCGGCTGGCGCACAGC
>DASUBC010000007.1:0-3442 GCA_035763465.1 Thermomicrobiales bacterium | reverse complement strand
GCATGACGTACGTACGAGCGAATGTCAAGATCAGGCCACCCGATTCCTGACGACCCGGCTGGCCGGGCAAGTGTACCACGCGGGTAGCGGGGCGGGCAGGATGGTAGATGACGGTGGATTCGGGTCAGCACTGCGCCTATGACGGGCACAGTGCGCCGACCAGGAGTAAGCCGAAATCGGCCTCTAATGGGTCGTGATCTGCGACAATGGCGACGCCAGCGACGGAAGATAGGATGGCCGGGCCGATGAGTTTGCGTCTTCCTGGTTGGCTACTGAATAACCTCTATGCCGGCGAGTATTGGAGCGGATAGCGCGTGTGAGCGGGCAGAGTCAAGCAGCGGCGTTGCTGGCCTGGGCGGATGAACGCTTCGGGCCGCTCGGCGCGCTGCGAGAACGCCGGCTGGGCCTGCCGGAGCCGGCCTGGTGGTATTCCGCCGCGCGGCTGGCGCGGTTCCCCGCCGGCAATCTCTTCAGCCCGCAGCCGTTGACCTGCGCGGGTGCATCGCTCGACCAGAGGGAAGCGCGCTGGCGGGCGCTCGGTGAGGGCGTCGAACGGTACTGCGCGCTTAACGCCGTACCGCAGGGGAAGCAGGCGACGCTACGCCAGGCGGGCCTGGCGGGGCGGTGGCCGACGTGCGCCCCGGACGAACCATGCCCCGCTACCTTGCGGACGCCGCCGCTCGACACGCCAATCACGCAGGTTTGGGCGCGCCGCCTCGCCGATGATAGTGGCGTGCTTGTCCCGGCCGCCACGGTCTATCCAACGTTCCAGCCGCCGGCTGGCGAGCCGGTGGTCGCCCTGCCGATTTCGAGCGGCCTGGCGTTCGCGCGCGACCTCGCGACGGCGTTGTGGCGTGGGCTGTGCGAGGTCGCCGAGCGTGACGCGATCATGCTGATGTGGTGGGGAAAGACGTCAACGCCGGAAATTGCCACGACCGGCGCAGGTGTGCCGGCGCGCGTGGCCGACCGCGTGGAGCGGTTGCTGGCGGTTGGTCTGCGGCCACGCCTGTTCGACATTACCACCGATTTTCGCGTGCCCACGGTTTTCTGCGTCGTCACCGGAGCGCGGTATCCGTGCCTGGTGGTCGGCGCAGGCTGCCACCACGACCCCGCGCACGCCTGCGCGAAAGCGCTCGACGAAGCGGTGGCGCTGCGCGTGATGTTGCGCGACCAGCCAGCGACAGCCCAACCGCCTGTTGTGCCCGGCGATGTTCACCGCCTGCTGGATCATGCGCTGTTCTACGCTGGCACACCACAGTACCCGGCCTTCGACTTCCTGCTGGGTGCCGGGCGGTCCGCGCCAGTGTCGTTTGCGGCGTTCGCCCGGCAAGCCTGGTGGCCCGTGCCTGGCGATTTGCCGGCGCTCGCCCGCTTCGCCGCCGCGCGCGAGCGTGACGGCCTGACAGTCATCTGGGCCGACCTGACTCTGCCGGAAGCGGCGCCGTTCGGTCGTGTGGTCAAGGTGATCGTGCCCGAAATGGTGCCGCTGTCCGAAGACCACGCTGCGCGCTGGCTCGGCACGCCGCGCCTGCTCGCGCGCGCTGGCCTGGCCGCGGCGAGCGCGGCGCATTTCAATCCCTACCCGCACCCCTTTCCATAATCCTCTGACCGCTGTTGGACTGCCCAGTATCCTTGCTCAGAACACCGGAGAAGGAAGCAAAGAGGAACATTGTTCCTCATCTTGACAGAGTTCGTGTAGCGAGATAGGATGCAGACACAATCGGGCAACGATGTAATAGCGCCCGATTCGTCGCAGCGAGCAGCATGAACAACATGTGGCGCTACCACCAGCGATCTGGCTGGTGGTTGGGTGATTGCGCGTCGGAAAGGCGCAGTGCGTGAGGAGGATGGGTACATGGGTAAGCGGTTAGCCGTAGTTGGCGCGCTCCTGGTGAATCTGGTCGCCACCGCGCTCTTGGTCGCCGCGCCGGCCAGTGCGGCCACCACGACGACAATCGTCTCGCAGTCGAATCTGCAAGGTTGGGGATTCTATAACGACACCGACAACACCAGCCGCCCGCCCGATTTTGTCGGCGGTCCTGGTACACCGCCGCTTGGCACCGGCAGCGCGCACCTTGCGGTGGATAGTACCGGTCGGGAAATACTCGCAACGGGCGCATACGCCAGCACCAGGCTCGCGGACATCACCGATCTGAGCTATAGCGCCTACAGACATTTGCCGGCGGACACCAGTTTGCCGCAGACGATCTCGTTCCAGTTTGACGTTGACTACGATCTGACTGCGCCATCAGGAGCGTATCATGGCCGATTAGTCTACGAGCCATACCAGGCTGGGATTCAGCCCGCGATAGATACCTGGCAGACGTTCAACCCGCTGGCCGGCAAGTGGTGGCAGAGCAAGAACGACAACGGTGGACAAATGCCCTGTCCCCAGAGTGCGCCCTGCACGACCGCACAGGTGCTCCAGAACTGGCCGAACATCGGGGTGTGGCAATTCGGCGCGGTATTGCTGCGGGCGGGCGGCCCCTGGCCGGGTGGCTTTGACGGCAACGTTGACAGTTTCACCATTGGCGTCAACAGTAACGTTACGACCTATAACTTTGAAACCGATGTTGACCTCAACATCGCCATGCAGGCGCAACCTACTTCGGTCAACGCCGGCCAGAATGTGACCTATACGATTACCGCCGGCAATAGCGGAGCGAGCGCGGCGGCGGATGTGAAGGTGGTAGACGCGCTACCGGCGGCAACGACCTTCGTTTCCTGCCAGGCGACGAATAACGGCGTCTGTGACGGCACTGATAACGATCGGGTGATCAGCTTCTCTACCCTCGCTCCGAATGCTTCGGCGACCATCACGCTGGTAGCGCAGGTGAAGAACACCACGGCTGATGGCGCGACTGTGACAAATAGCGCAACGATCAACGGGAGTAGCCTCGACGCGAACGCCTACAACAACAGTGCCGCTGCGTCGGTGCAGGTGTCCAATCCGCCACCAGCGCCGCAATCGACGGTTACGCTGACCGTTGGCAACGGCGGCACGGTGACACCCGGCGCGGGCAGCTATACCTACGACACTGGTAGCGTCGCCACCTTCACCGCGCAGGCGAGTCAGGGCAATGTCTTCCTCGGCTGGACGGTGGACGGCACCTTTGTCGGCTTCAACACGACGCTCAACCTGCCGGTGACGAACGACCGCACGGTCAGCGCGGCCTTCGCCGCTCCGGCCGCCTTCTGCGACGTGACGGCCACCACGCCCTACGCCGACGCGATCTGGCAGCTATCAGCGCGCGGGATCGCGCGGGGCTTCGCGAACCCAAATGGGAGCGGCAACTGCTTTGGCCCATCCGACCCCGTCATCCGTGCTCAGACCTCCGGCTTCCTGGCTCGTCTGGCTGGCTGGGATAAGAACCAGCAGACGAATACGTTCCCCGATCGCTGTGACGCGAACGGGCAGAACTGCATTGACGCAGAACTGTGG
>DASUBC010000006.1:0-9816 GCA_035763465.1 Thermomicrobiales bacterium | reverse complement strand
GGGCGCGCGGGCCGGCTGACGCTGCCCCATGGCGTGGTCGAGACGCCGGCCTTCATGGTCGTCGGCACACAGGCGACCGTGAAGAGCCTGACACCGGAGGAAGTGCGCGGCCTCGGCGCGCAGATGATCCTGGGCAACGCCTATCATCTCTACCTGCGGCCGGGCGCGGAGGTTGTCGCGGAGTTCGGCGGCTTACATCAATTTATGGGCTGGGACGGCCCGATCCTCACCGATAGCGGTGGCTTCCAGGTGTTCAGTCTCGGCTTCGCGCTGGAACACGGTGTCGGCAAGATCGCTAAGATTTTCCCCGGCGCGGAGGCGGGCGCGCCGGCCCGCGCACAACGGCCCAAACTGACGCGCATTGACGATGATGGCGTCACCTTTACCTCGCACCTCGATGGCGCGACGCACCGCTTTACGCCGGAGAAATCCATCGCGATTCAGGAGGCGCTCGGCGCCGATGTCATCGTCGCCTTCGACGAATGCACCTCGCCGCTGCACGACCACGCCTACACCGCGCAGGCGCTGGCGCGCACGCACCGCTGGGCCGACCGCTGCCTCGCCGCGCGCACGCGCCACGCCGACCAGGCGCTTTTCGGCATCGTGCAGGGCGGCGCGTTTCGCGACCTGCGCAAGCAGAGCGCGGCGTTCTTCGCCGACCGGCCCTTTCCCGGCTACTGCATCGGCGGCTCGCTGGGCAAGGACAAGGACGACATGCGCGCAATCCTCGACTGGACGCTGCCGCTGCTGCCCGCCGACCGGCCGCGCCACCTGCTCGGCATCGGCGACCCCGAAGACCTCTTCGACGCGATCGAGCGCGGCATTGACCTCTTCGATTGCGTCGCGCCGACGCGCCTGGCGCGGCACGGCGCGCTCTACACCGCCGATGGCCGGCTGCAAATGAAGAGCGCCCGCTATATCCACGAGCGCGGCCCGATCGAGGAGGGATGCGGCTGCTACACCTGCGCGCACTTCAGTCGCGGCTACCTGCGCCACCTCTTCGCGGCCAATGAAACGCTCGCCCTACGCCTGGCCTCGATCCACAATCTCTACTTCATCGTGCAGCTGGTCCGCGCCATTCGCGCCAGCCTGCTCGGCGGCGACTTCTTCGCGCATAAAGCGGCGTTCCTCGCCCGCTACCACGCCGCGCGACCAGCCGGCGCGTAGGCCAGCGCTGAAGAGGCGCACCAGGCGCGCGAAACTCTCGTCTCTATCGAGCGGCATCTCGAAGCCGCCGCCCGCTTCGAGCGTGACGAAGCCGTGGAGCGCGCTTCGTAGCCCGCGCACGGCGTGTATGGCGTCGTCGCCCCGGAGGTCGTACGCAGCGAGCACATCGGCGACAATCGCGACGATCTCGCCCGCGACCGTGGCAAGTTCGTCATCCGCCGGATCGGGCGCGCGCTGTAAGGCGGCATAGCGGCCGGGGTGCGCGCTGGCGAACCGCCGGTAGGCCGTCGCCAGCGCGACGAGCGCCGGGTCGCCCGCCTTCCCCGCCGTGGCCCGCGCCAGCCGCGCCCCCAACTCGCGCGCGCCCAGCAGGGTGATGTCGCGCCGCACCTCGGCGAGACTGGCGACGTGGTTATAGAGCGACGGCGGGCGGACGCCGAGCTGCCCGGCCAGCCGCGCGAAGGTGACGGCGTCCAGCCCCTCGGCGTCCGCCAGGGTCGCCGCCGCCCGCGCGACCGCTGCGCGGTCCAGTCCGGCTCTAGGCATGGCGCTGTTCTCGCCCAGCCGCCTGCTCCGCCGCCGCGATCGCGCGATCCAGCGCCGCGCCGGGCGCCTCCAGCACCAGCCCGTGGCCGACAGCCAGGCGCGCGGGATCGAGCGCCCGCAAGGCGCGGGCGGTCTCCAGCGCAACGCCGCGCTGCCAGGTGCCCATGGCGACGAACGGAAAGAGCGGCCGGACCACGCCGGCAACCGCCAGGCCGCCCCGCGTCTGAAAGGCGTCGCCGGCGATCAGCGTGCGGTCGCGGTGGTCGAAGTAGGCGACATGTCCCGGCGTATGGCCCGGCGCGGCGATGACTTCCAGCGAACCGACACGGTCGCCGGGGCGCAGTTCGCGCGTCGGCCGCGTCGTGCAGGTCGCCCAACCGCCGCGCAATTTCTCCTGTGGCTCGTCCGGGTCAAGCGTCAGCTCGCCGCGCAGGAAGCGCGCCTCGCGCGCCGGCGCCAGCACCTCGGCCTCCGGCAACGCCGCGTGCAGCGCGTCGAGCGACCCGG
This sequence comes from Thermomicrobiales bacterium, assembly GCA_035763465.1. Lineage (GTDB taxonomy): Bacteria > Chloroflexota > Chloroflexia > Thermomicrobiales > CADCWN01 > DASUBC01. Next base: position 7,596 of record DASUBC010000006.1, on the reverse strand, counting down.
CGTGATCGCCGTGCGCGTGCGTCAGCGCGATGCGGCGGATCGGCAGGCCGCCCGCCTGCGCCGCCGCAATTATCGCGGACGCCGAGCCAGACATCGTCGTGTCAATCAGCGTATAGCCATCCTCTTCGCGGACCAGATAGCAATTCATGGGGAAAAGCAGCGGGAACCGGGTCAGTTGCGTCAGATAGTCGCCGTGCTGGGTGGCCTTCATCGTCTCCTCCTACCGAAGCATAAAACTAACTGTGATAGTTATATACTAATTCAATTAGTTTTGCAAGCGGTGGTTGAGTCAGCGTATCGGTGCAGCATGTGGGACACGCGGTGGCCTGGCGGGCGGTGGTTCCGGATTGAAATCCGGGCCCGGGCACGGCAGAGCCGTGAACGAAATCCGCCATGCGGATTGTGGCCCACCAGCGCCGGTGATGGTATTGCGTATCCAGCCGCCAGTCCGCGCAGCGGACTTCGGCCACCCGTGAGGGTGCTCAGGCCTGGACTTCAGTCCGGGGCCACCGCCCGCCAGGCCACCGCGCCTGCACAATTACGTGCGCTGTGCCAATTCTGTCGGCACAGCGTAAATCTGCTACACTGCGCGGTCAGACGACACGCGCTCGGGTGTGCCAGCCGCATGGTCGCAACCCATTCGCTGGCGGAACGTTGTACAGCAATGGCGAGTGGTAGCCGAACACCGAGCACAATCGCCAGGGAAGAAACCGGCCAGATGGGCACGCATTCTCAACACCGGGCGGGTGAACACGCATGACCGCGAGCGGTGTAACCAGCACATTTCAGGTGCGCCGGCAGACGCATCGGGCCTGGTTCTTCCTCTTTACCGCCTTCATCATCTTTGTGCTGACCTGTGGCGGCGCGGGTGGCGCGGGCTACTGGTATCGCGGCCATGCCACGGTCAAGCGCACGGCGCAGGCCGAGGTCGTCCAGGGCGCGCTGGCCTACGTGCTGCCGGCCTATCAGGTCAACTGGAGCGCCCTGCCTTCACGCGCGACCGCGCCGTCGCGGGACCCGGCCGCTGGCGCTGGTGGGGCAGAGATTCACGAAGGCGACAAGATTCGCACGCTCAACGGCACCCATGTTTATCTGACCCTCTGGGATGGCAGCACAGTCGAGGTCTTCGAACGGACAGAACTGACCGTGACCGAGCTGCGTTCGACCCAGTACATCAACCGCGCCAGCGCCGTGACGCTCCAGTTGCTGCACGGCCTGGTTCGCGTCGCGCTGGCGCCGGGCGACTACAACCGCTCGCGCTTTCAGGTCGAAGCCGGCGCGACGACCGTGTTGATGAAAGAAGGCGAAGGCCAGAGTGGCGGCGGCAGCTTTCTGGTCGAGGCCAGTCCCGGCTCCGACGAGAACTCCACCGGCGCGGTGCGCGCCTCCGTGCGGCGCGGTGTCGGCGCCGTGCGCGTGGCGGGACAGGCGGGCGAGTTGCGACTCAGCGCCAACGAGCAGACGATCGTGCCGCCCGGTGGCTCGCCTGGTCCGCCCACGCCAGCTCGCCGCGACCTCCTGGCCAACGGCACGTTTGTCCCAAGTCCGGATGGTGGCAAAGAACCCTATCCGTCCTGGCAGGTCATCAGTTCGCCCGGGCAGACCGAAGGCACATTCGGCCAGCTCATCTCCGTCAGCGATCAGGTTGACGGGAACCCGGTGAGCGCGCTGGAGATCTATCGCAGCCTGAACAGCGTGGACCCGGCCAACACGGGGCTACGGCAGGTGCTCGACGTCTCCGTTACCGATCTGGCCTCGCTGCTGATCTCGGCCGACATCGAGGTAATGGAACAGAATGTGCCGGGGGGCGGCCAGGCAGGGACGGAGTTCCCCATGATTGTGCGGATCAATTACTACGATGCGTCGGGCACCCTACAAAATCACATCTGGGGCTTCTATACTGTACCGGACCCGAGTGGCACGAAGCCGGTGAACGGCGCCCAGGTTGACGCCAACAAGTGGTTTTCCTGGAGCGCCGATCTGCGCGACTTACACACGATTTCACCGCTGCCGGTGCGCCTCGATTCGATTGAGGTCTATGCGTCGGGGCACGGGTATCGCGCGCGGATTACCAACCTGGCGATTGTCGGCGCCGAGTAAACGGCGTACACGGAGCACACATGGCGGAACGTCCTACGGCAGCCACGGTTATGACGGAAGCGCCAGCGAACGCGGCGCTGATGATTACGCGGCTGGTCGTCAGCCAGCTGGCGTCGAACTGTTATCTGGTTACCTGTCGGGCCACCGGCGACCTCATCGTCATTGACGCCGGTGACGAGGGCGCGCGGATTCTCGACGCCATTGCCGACGCGACTGGCGGCGACAACGGCCGGGTCAAACTGATTGTCAACACGCACGGCCATTTCGACCACACCGCGGCCATTGCCGATCTGCGCGCGGCATTAGGGTCGGCGCCGGTGCTGATGCACGCCGCCGACATCGAACTTGTGGAGGGCAATGGACCGGGCGCGCGGAAATTCCTCGGCCATGACTATGTGCCGGTGCTGCCAGACCGCACGTTGCGCGAAGGCGACGAGGTGCGCTGGGGCGAGTGTGCTTTGCAGGTGATCGCAACGCCCGGTCATTCGCCCGGCGGCATCTGCCTCTACGGTCACGGCGTGCTGTTCAGCGGCGATAGTCTCTTTCGGCGCGGTGTCGGCGCCTGGCACTTCTTCAAGGGCGATAAAGCGGCGCTGCTGGGTAGTTTGCGTGAAAAAGTGCTCACGCTGCCACCCGAGACAGTGGTGTACCCTGGTCATGGTGAGCCGACCACGATTGGTGAGGAACGGCGCGAAAACCCTTACTTTCAAGATAGGAAACGGTAGCACGCTACCGGCAGTGAGCAGAGCCGTCCCCGGTGTGGCGGCAATGGAGGAGAGACGATGGCGCGGATCGCGGTGATTGGGAGCGGCTATGTGGGACTGGGCACGGGGGCGGTCTTCGCCGACCAGGGCAACCAGGTGGTCGGGGTGGACCTGGACGCCGCCAAGGTCACCCAGATGAATGCCGGCCAGAGTCCCATCTTCGAGCCAGGGCTAGAAGAACTCCTGGCGCGCGGCCGTCGCAGTGGCCGCCTCGCCTTCACCACCGACTATGCCGCCGCCGTCCCCGACGCCGAGTTCGTCTTCATCTGTGTCGGCACGCCCTCGGCGCCCCACGGCGGCGCCGATATGAGTTATGTTCGCAGCGCCGCCCGCTCCGTTGGTCAGCACCTTGCTGTGGGCCGGCGCACAATCGTAGTCAATAAGAGCACGATGCCGATCGGCAGTGGCGACCTCGTGGGGGCCATCTTAGGCGAGGAAGCCCCGGCCGGCGCCGCTTTCTCCGTGGTCGCCAATCCTGAGTTCTTGCAGGAAGGGTCGGCGGTGCGCGATATGCAACATCCGAATCGCGTCGTGCTGGGGTCCGCCGACCGCGCCGCCGCCGAGGCGGTCGCCGAACTCTATCAGTCCTTTGGCGCGCCCACGCTCATCACCGACCTGCGGACGGCGGAGATGATCAAGTATGCCTCGAACGCCTTCCTCGCCACCAAGATCGCCTTCATCAATGAGGTGGCGCACATCTGCGAGGCGCTGGGGGCCGATGTTCGCCAGGTCGCGGCGGGGATGGGCCTCGACCAGCGGATCGGCGCCCACTTTCTGAACGCCGGCATCGGCTTCGGCGGCTCCTGTCTCCCCAAGGACGTCAAGGCGCTGGAGTTCATGGCCGAGGAGGCCGACTGCCACCCCCAACTCCTCCGCGCGGTGCTCGATATCAATCGCGATGGCCCGCGCGCCTTCGTCCGCAAACTCGACCGCCTCGTGGACGGGCTGGACGGACGGACGATCGCGGTCTGGGGGCTGGCGTTCAAGCCGAACACCGACGACCTGCGCGAGGCGTTGTCGCTGGCGATTATCGCCGATTTGCAGGCACGCGGGGCGACCGTGCGCGCCTATGACCCGGCGGCGATGGGGCCGGCACGCGCGCTGTTGCCGACGGTAACGTTCTGTGCCGACGCCTACGAGGCGGCGACGGGCGCGGACGCGGTGGCACTGGTCACGGAGTGGAATGAGTTCAAGGGCCTGGACTTGAACCGCGTGCGGGAGAATATGCGCCAGCCGGTGCTGGTGGACGGGCGCAATCTCTATAATCCCCGCGAGCTGGCCGCGCTCGGCTTCCTCTATCGCGGCGTCGGCTTGCCGCCAGTCGAAGCGCTGGAGGAAGCAGGGCAAGCAGCGGTCGCTCAGGTGATCGGCGACAAGTAGGGCAGCGCGCCGTGGTAGTCTTCGCGCCGTTGTGGGATCCTGACGCCGCCGGTCCCTGCGAAGCCGGCATTGACGCGATCGAACCGGCCCGGATCGCCACGTCCATCGCCCGTTGGGGCGAACGCTTCCTGGAGCGGATCTATACGCCAGCGGAGCGGGAGGTTTGCGGCGCGCGGCCGGCGTCACTGGCCGCGCGTTTCGCGGCCAAGGAAGCGGTCGCGAAGGCGCTCGGCACCGGCGTTGGTAATGTACACTGGCGCGATATCGAGATCCTGGCGAATACGCGTGGCCGGCCGGTGCTCGTCCTGCATGGCGCGGCTGCCGAGCGCGCCGCCGCGCTCGGCCTGCGGCACTGGTCAATCAGCCTGACCCACCTGGCGGACATCGCGCTGGCCGTCGTCGTAGCCAGCAAGGATGGATCGCCTGCGTCAGCCGGCCACGAAGAAAGAAACGGGTAATCACGATCATGACGATAATAGCGCCTGGCGTCACGTCGCCAGGTGATCAGGTAATTGCCGCCACGCCAGGAGCAGGTGGCACACGATGATTGACCTGATTGGCCGGACGGTTGGGCCGTATCACGTCCTAGAGCGGCTGGAAGATAACCGCACGTTCACGACCTTTCGTGCGGTTGATCCGCGCCTGTTCGGGCAACCGATGGCCCTGACCATTTTTCCGGCGCCGGCGGACGACCCCGAATTTGTCCACCGTTTCGAGCGCGCCGCCGAAGCGTTGATGGTGCTGCGGCACCCCAACATCCTGCCGCTGTACGATTTCGGTGAAACGGCCGGGCTGGTCTACCTTGCGACGCCTTATCTTGACGCGCCGACGCTCGGCAACCTGCTCGGCGTAGCCCGGCAGCCGGCCGAGGCGCTCGGCTTGATCGCGACGCTCTGCGAGACGCTCGACCACGCCCATCATCAGGGGCTGGCGCATGGCGGGCTGACACCAGACGCGATCCGGCTGACGAATCTGCCGCCGGGTCAGGATGCCCTGCACGCTGCCTGGCCTATCTTGCATGAGTATGGCTTCAGGCCACTGCTCGGCGCGGGCGGTCCACCTTCGTCAGACCTGGCAGCCTACCTGCCGCCGGAGGGCGCGGGCGACGATAGCGCCCGCGCCGACATTTACGCGCTCGCGGCAATCTTGCGCGCGCTGCTGGCCGGCGCCCCGGCCACTACCAACAACGGCGAGGCGCCGCCCATCCTGCCGGAGGCGCTGGCAGCCACGCTGCGACGCGCCCTGGCGCCTGAGCCGCGCATGCGCTTTGGATCGGGCGCGGAACTGCTGGCGGCGCTGCGCGAGGCGATGTCCGCCGATCGCCGCGACGACGATGATACGGCCGCCGCGTTGCTAGAAGACGCCCGCGCCGCCGTCACCGCCGGCCGTTTCCTGGTTGCCAGCGAAGCCTACGAAGGGTATCTGCGCCTCAAACCCCAGGACGAACTGGCTCTGCGCGAGTTCACCGCGATCGAGCAGCAACGGGTCGAAGCAGCGAAGCGCCGGGCGGCGCTCGCGGCGACCGCGCCACCGATGCCACCAGCCAGTGTGAACCAGGCCGTCCCGCCGCCATCTGGAGCGGCCACCGCGCCACCAGCACTTTTCGCGTGGGACCAGCAACGAGGCGATCAGGCCGCGCCGGTCGGCAGCGCCGCCGCCCCTGGCGTGCCGGCGCCGGACGTACACGCGCCCGTACCAGCCGCGACGCCACCCGGCAAGCCGCCGCTCCCTCGCGGCTCATTGACCGGTACGGCGCTGCTCCAGCCGCGGAGGGCCAGCCCACAGAATTTCAAGCCCGTCGTCGCGCCAGCACGCCAGCGCCATCAGGTTGTCCTGCCGCTCGCGCTTGGCGCACTTATCCTGGTCGTGGCGCTGACGCTGGCCGGGCTGATGCTGGCGCGGCGCGGCCACGGAGCCAGCGGCACGCCAGGCGCGGACGCGACTCGGAGTCAGTCCGGCGGCGTCGTTGCCGCCAGTAGCCCGCTCTCTGGCGGCACCCCTGCGCTCAATATCCCGGCCGTGCCAAGCATTCCGGTCGCGCCAACGGTGCCGACGATCGCCCCAACGCCGACACCAACCCTGCCACCGCTTGCCCCGGTTTTCACCGATGGGTTCGACAATCCCGCCAGCGGTTTTCCGACCGCATCGGGCAATCAGAATGGCGCGGGCTACCAGAACGGCGAATATGTCATCACGGTGCCCGATCCCGATGGCTACGAAATCGCCGACTTCAACAACCCGCAGTTTCCCAATCCTTTCGGTGATCTTGTCGTCGAGGTGGACATCCACGCGGTCGGCGCGCCGGCCGGTGGGAGTTACGGTGTGGTCTTCCATCGCGTTGACACCGGGAGTTCTTTTAACGAATACTTCGTCCTCATTGACCCGACCGCCGGTTCGGTGCGCCTCGTGCGCTGGACCGACGATCAACATACCGACGTCATCCCGGCGACGACGAACCCCGCGATCAAGAAGGGCAACGAAGTCAACCATCTCGTGATCACGGTGAAGGGCGATAAGGTCACTATTCAGATCAACGGCCAGGACATCGCCAGCAAGAGCGACCCCGGCCCATCGGCGGGCACGCTTGGCCTGCGCGCCGACGCGGGCACGGGGCCAATAGAGGCCCATTTCGACAATCTGATCATCAGACCGGCCCGATAGCGCCGGCCCAAACCACCAATTGAGGAGACATGAGCAACACGCCACAGGCCAAATGGCGGGATGGAGAAGAAGAACCGCTGGTCAATCGCTTCGGCGATGATACGTCCCTAGACCTCCTCGAACGCTCGCCGGTTGATCCGCGCGTCATGATTGTCTGGGTCGGGTGGTACCGCCTGCCGCCGAGCATTTATGTCGTGGACTTCCGCCGCATGGCCCCGGAGAACTACCCCTTCGCCGACGAGTTTCGCAGCGCCGCGCTGATCAAGGCGCATCCCGACTGGGCGCCGTTCTTTCCCGAGGCGTGAGGCGTGCTATCATGCCCGTGAGGATGGTCCGCGCCGGCAAACGTGCGCTGGCAGTGGCCGAACAGCTGGGAATCGCGAAGCAATGCGGATTGTCACAAGCGCGCAGATGCGCCAGATTGAGCAAGACACCTTCGCCAGCGGGCGCGCGGAGCCGGGCGCGCTGATGGCGCAGGCCGGCAGCGCCGTCGCGCGGCATGCGCTCGCGGCGCTCGCCCGGCCGGATAGCGCCGCAGCGCTGATCCTCGTCGGGCCGGGGAATAATGGCGGGGATGGCCTGGTCGTGGCGGATGCCCTGGTGCGGTCCGGCGTCCGGCCGGTTACGGTCTGGCTCTACCACCGTGACGGTCTCAAGAACGCGCCTGTGGCGCCCGATCTGCTCACCCACA
>DASUBC010000005.1:0-3281 GCA_035763465.1 Thermomicrobiales bacterium | reverse complement strand
GCGACTCTCCGGGAAGCGCGCGAGACGTGCATGGCTCGATACGAACATCATGGAGACGTACTGGTTGACCAGGAAACCCTCCGCCGCCAGCCGGATCGCCGGCTCCAGCGTCTCGCGCCAGGGCAGCCGGCCGTGGCGACGATGCGCCTCGCCGAGCAGGGCCGGCGTGCCCGGAACCGCCGGGGCGAGCCAGCCGGTGTTATTGGCGTCGTCCCTGGTGGCACGCCAGCCATACATGCCGGCGCGCTGCTCGCCGGGCAGGAGTTCGAACAGCTCCGGGCGGATCGCCGCTGGCAGGGCGGTGCTCCCGTCGAGGCAGAGTGTTTCCCCGGTCGCGCCGTCACGATAGACCAGGAAGGCGATCCCGCCCATCCCGCTCATGAACGGCTCGACGACGCCGACCGCGAAGGCGATCGCCACGGCGGCGTCAATGGCGTTCCCGCCGCGCCGCAACATCTCGGCGCCGGCCTCGGCGGCCAGCGGCTGCATCGCCGTGACCATCCCGCCGGCGGCCACCGCCTCGGACTTCTCGATGAGCCAGCGACTGCGCGCTTCCCCCTGTGTCGTCATCGTCATACCTCTCCTCCGCTGCGCCTGACCCACCGCCCGCGAGCACGCCCCGGTGCTCGCCTGGCGGGCGGCGCTGGCAGTATCAGGGTTCGGTGGTTCGAACACCAGCCCCTTGAAGACCTTCGCTAGCGGCGTGGGCCAGCCCCGGTCGTGTGGCAGTCGCTGTGTGCCTCCACCCGTTGAGCACGTACGCCAAACCTCGTCACCGCGACACGCCACCGCCCCGGTTCCTGGGCGAACCGGGGCAGCGGCCTGCGCGCACAACTGAGCTACGCCGTCCCCCGACCCCATGGTGTCGTCACCCCGAACTCGGCGGCAATTTCGGCAAGTTCCTCGCGGTGGCGTGGCCCGACTGGCACGCCCTCGCGCACCCACGCGCGCTCGCGCTCCCACTCCAGCCGCCCCGGCAGCGTGGCGCGGTCGGTCCCCGCGAACGGCGCCAGTTGCGCCAGCATCCGGTGGTACTCGTCTACTTCGTGCGCGAGGATCGCCGGGGCGATGAAGCGCGCCGGGTCAATGAAGACGAAGAGCGCCCCCTGGTTCGCGCCGGAGTACGCCTTCACGGCGCGCGACTCGTCCAGCGGTACGCCCGCGAGGAAGCCGCCCAGCACCTGGCAGACCGTGCCGAGGCCGAAGCTGCGATAGAGCGTGCTCGGGTAGTGCGCCAGCAGCTCGCGCTGGCGCTCTTCGGTGAGGTGGTAGAGGTCGTGGATCGCGCCGAAGTCGAGCACCAGCGGCGGCTCCTCGCCCGCCGGGATGGCGAAACTCATTGGTGAACCGCCCGCCGCCTGGATCTGACCCTGCCCCGGTTCCAGCAACAATTGGTGCCCGGAGGTGTCATAGCCGATCAGCCCGGCCGCGGCGGCCACGCGCGTGTAGAGTCCCGCCCCGCCGAAATGCCCGTGGTTACGCGTCAACCCCACGCCCACGCCGATCTCGCGCGCCTTCACCACCAGCCGCTGCGCCACATCCCACGACGGGAAGTAGCCCAGGCCACCGTCGCCATCAACCAGGAGCGTTGCTGCCGACTCGTTGAGCGTGCGGATCGCTGGCCGCGGATTCAGTTTGCCGTCGCGGAAGAGCCGCGCGTAGTCCTTGATCTGGCGCGAGCCATGACTGAAGACGCCGCGCAGGTCGTTGCTCACCAGCAGCTCAGCCAGCTGAGCCGCCTGCGCCTGTCCCGCCCCGGCGCGCTCCGCCAGCGTACGCACCAGGTCGCGCAGCACCGCCGCCTGCACCCGAATGGCATCGTCCGGCACTCGATTCATCGCCCCTGCTCCTCCAATTCTGACGCAACCCGCGCCAGGCGCTCGACCTGTGTGGTGCGGGTAGCAGCCAGCACCAGGGCAAGCAGCATGGCGCAATCCAATTACTCCACCGTGTCCCGAGTGAACGGCTTCGTGCGCGTAGCCTACCCTACCCCGGCCCGGGCAATCTGCCAAGCCACGCTGAACGCTTGCGGGCTAAGTTCACGATGAAGTAAGAGGGCACTTTCGCCTGGCATCACGCAGGCAGTGGTCAGCCGATTTCCGGGCCAGCGATACTGAAATACTCCGGCCGCGCGGCCACGGGCGCGCCGGGACCGCGAACCATCCGCAGGAAGGGTCGCTGCGGCGCGAACCCGAGCGCCGTGAGCAGGGCCGCCGCCGACGCGTTGGGCGTGGGGACGTCCAGCACCACCGGCGCGCCGCGCAGGGGCTGGAGGGCGGCGTGCAGCAGCCGCTCCGCCGCCGCCGGGTCCGCCGCCACCAGCGGGCCGAGGTACCAGCTGTGCGCGCCGGGTCGGCTACAGACGTAGCCGCGCCCCGCCGGCCCATCCAGCATGAAGCAGCCGGGCGGGTGGGCGGCGACGAGGTCCATGAGCAGCCCGGTGCGGTCAGCCCCGAACGCCGGGCGATCGAGCGCCGCGAGTGTCGCCCGGTCGGTCGCGCGCAGGGGCCGCACCTCTGAGGGACAGGTGACGCGTGGCACCCGCCCGGCCCAGCGCTGGAGGCCCCAGGCCGGGACGAACCCCGCGCGCTCGTAGAGCGGCTGGCCGAGCGGTGTGGCGTCCAGGGCCACGGTGTGCACGCCCGCGCGCTGCACGAGGTACGCCACGGCGCGGGCCAGCAGCGCCTGCCCAAGACCGCGGCGGCGCCGGTCGGTGTCCACGAGCAGCATGCCGAGCCAGGCCAGGTGGGCGCCGTAGGCCGTGGTCGTGACCGTTCCCACCACCCGCTCGCCCTGCTCGGCGACGAAGCAGCCGTCCGGGGCCCAGGCGAGGAGGCGCTGCCAGTCCGCGCGGGTCTGGTTCCAGCCCGCCTGCGCGCGCAGCCGCTCCGCTGCGGGGAAATCGGCGGGCGCCATGCGGCGGAGCACGATGCCTGGGGGCGTCGTCGGCGCTACAGCGCGGTTGGCCCTCCCCGTCTCACCCACGACGTCCCTCCACAGCCTGTCATGCGCCCCACCGGGCCGGGGCACCCATGGCGCCGCTCAGGATCAGGGAGTAAACCGTTGCCAGTGCCCCTCGGAAACGACTTCGACGGCGCCGCCAACGACTTTGATGGCGGTCTCGTCGTCAATCGCATACGCTGGACCGGCGATACCGGCAGCCCACCGTTCGGCGTGGGCCAGGGTATTCTCTGGAAACGTCGGGTAATCGAGATGTGGGAAGATCGAGAAGTCCACCACCCCCAGCGTTTCGTCGCCGCCGGTGGGCGGGGTCCAGCCGA
>DASUBC010000004.1:0-8410 GCA_035763465.1 Thermomicrobiales bacterium | reverse complement strand
GGCCCCAACCCGAACTTCGGTTCCAACGCCAGCAACCTCACCAAGCTCATCGGCGCCACCATCCCGTACGCGACGCTGGGGACGACCTGGCGCTACCTGGACCTGACGAAGACCAGCATCACCGGTCTGCCCCAGGACCTTACCTGGCTGGAGGTTATCCAGTGCAACCTGCCTGGCTTCAATTTCGCGGGGCGCACCATGAAGAACGCCCACTTCTCCGGCGTCAACCTGCAAGGGGCCGATTTTACCAAAGGGACGCTCGACAATATCGTCTTCCAGCAAAATGGCGAGGTGGTGTGCGACCTCACCAACGCGCTATTCCCTGGCGCCGAACTCACCGCCGCCGTCTTCGACAGCTCCACGCTGACCGATACTGACTTCACCGGGGCGACGCTGGCCGGTGCCTCGTTCTTGCAAACCCGGATGGACGGCACGAAGTTCGACAATACCACTGTTACAACCTGCTCGTTCAGCGCGCCGCCGCGCTTCTCCACCGATCCGGCGAACCTGACGTCGTTTCGCGGGGCGACACTCAACTACAGCACGATTCTCAAGCAGTGGTCCTACCTGGATCTGACCGGCGCCACGCTGGTCGGCCTGAGTTCCAGCGTAGATTTGACTTACCTGCAAGCGCGGTATGCCGTGCTCACCGGCATGGACCTGAGCAATTACACGCTGAACCAGTGCAATTTGAGTGGGGCCACGCTGACCGGCGTCAAGTTCAGCCACGCGCTGATGTCCTCCGCGCTGCTATATGGCGTGCAAAACACCAGCGAACGCTTCCGTATCCCCAAGACGTCCGCCGACTACCAGACCTTGCTGACGGCGCTGAACGCGAACAACGCGGCAAACACGGTCACCATTCTTGCCAAATACGGCTTGACGCTGTCCACAACGCAGACGACGGTGCATACCGATAATCCGAAACAATGGTGGACCGTCACCGACGCCTCGACCAAGACGGTCTACCCGGTCACGAACGCGACCTCCGCCGCCGGCACGTTCCTGATCGTGATGGACATGGCGCTGATCACCCGGTTCGATAACGCCAAACTTCCCAATGCCAACTTCAGCCCCAACAACAACCAGTCCACCGTGTTGCACGGCGCGAATTTCACCAGCGCCACCCTGGACGGCGCGGATTTCAGCCTGGCCGACGTCGGCCAGGTCAATCCGTACAACGCCGCCACTGCGGCCCTCTTCACGAGCGCCAGCATGAATAGCGCGGGGTTGAGCCAGGCGAATCTCACCGGCGCGAACCTGACCGGCACCGTCTACCTGCACGATGCTGATCTGTCCATGAGCATTCTCAAGAATGTTGACCTGACCGGCGCGCAGCTCGGCTCACTCGCCGAGCTCTTTCGTGTGCCCCAAACGTCCGCTGACTACCAGACCTTCCTCACGGCGCTTCAAAGTGACAGTGTCGGTGGCGTGGCGACGATATTCAATACGTACAAGCATCCAATTTCGACCGGACAATCGAGTATCGCGACGACAGTGGCGAACCGGTCGTGGACCGTCACCGACAGTTCTACCCAGACCATCTACACAGTGCTGAACTGGACCGCGTCCGATGGCGCGACCTTCCTGATCGTCTCGACCCCGACCCCGGCCGCGAAGCTGACCGGCGCCTATATGCCGGGGGCCACGCTCGTGGACGCCAACCTCTATAGCGTGTCCGCCACGCACGTCCAGCTCTATGGCGCAGAAGTGCATCTCGACGGGGCCATTCTCGATAACTGCGCGTTTTCGAACGCGAACCTCGGCGGCAGTAGCATCATCGTCAAGACGCTCTATAACGTCAATCTGAGCGACGCCAATCTGATCAACGCGACGCTGAAAGGGGCCGACCTGACGCAGGGCGTGACCCTGGCCTACGCCAACCTGCAAGGCACGGTATTCACCGGCACGACGATGAACACAGCGGACCTGAGCAACGCGGCGGTCGCCGTCAGCCTCGACGCGAACACGGCGGGTGTCTATCTCTTTGGCGTGCATCCGAACGACCCGAATGGCCCCAACTACCAGACTGTGCTGGCGGAACTCCAGGCGGCGATCAACCAGTTCGAACTCGCCCCTGGCGCCCCGCCGAGCACGATCAAGCAATACATCAACGACCTCAATCGCGGCGACCTGGCCGATCTGCGCCCATTGTTCCTCCAGAACGGCAGCGTGACCTTCTCACAGCAGGCGACAATCGCGCCGACTGGCGACCCCGACGCCTGGCAGGTGCTCGACCCGGGGTCGGCTGGCAACTACACCGTCTGGCACGGCTACGACGACCTGGGTAGCGAGGCGCTGCTCGCTCGCCCCAGCCTGCCAGCCTTGCAGCAGGTCTTTACGCGGTACAACGCCGTCGCCGGCACATTGCGCTGGCAGGCCAGCATATCGGCGGGGACGGCCACGAATGTGTGGTTACTCGACAACGACAGCACGAATCCCAAGAACCTGCAACTCGGCTACGCCACGATGCTGGTGAACGAGGATAGCGACGGGTCGCTGGCGTTCTATGGCACGACGTTACGGATCCAGCAGCTGGGTGACAATAACCAGTTGCAGATTCGCATCATGTCGTATGGCCCGACTATCCTCTGCCCGCTGGATAAGAACAATGTGCAGCAGTGCAACGGCGATGGCTCGGGGAGTTTCTTCGGACCAAGTACGAATTGCCCGAACGCGCGTTTTTTGAGCCAGAATCAGAATTCGACGCCGCCCGTGCCCTGGGCGCAGATGCTGCGCTTCGTGAAACCGCCAGTGCCGCCGGCATGTGTCCCCAGCCCGTACGGCAATTGCCCGCAGGTCAGCGCGGCCACGCTCGCGGAGGCGGAAAGGAGGCGGTCGTGACACCCGACACAACGCTGACGCCGATCAAGCAGGCGCTCATCGTCCTGTTCGACCACCCTGAATTGCTGACGCTCGATCCTGTGCAGGCAGGGAAAGTGCAGCAACTGATCGTCAATCAGCAACGAGACCCGCACTTCGCCGATGTCTGGCAGTACATCAGCGCGCACCCGCTCGACGGCGATGACCCCTGGGCGGCTGAGCTACCGATTACCCTGGCTGACGGCAAGCCCGCGACGGACCAGGACGGCAACACGCTCTACCAGTGGAACCTGTCGCCGGGCATGTGTGGCGTTATCCAGCAGCCGCTCGCCACCGTCCTGCCACTCGTCCGGGCAATGCGCGCGGCGGCGCCGGTAGTCGCCGCGACGCCGGTCGAGGGCGCGACCTGGACGCTGACCCAGTTGCCCGCGCGCTTCGGTGTGCGGATTCCGGCGCTCAGTTTCGACGCCAGCGCCAGCACGTACACCATCCAGGCGCAAAACACCTACCTCCGCCACCTGGCTGTCTACGTCGAGTTCTTCACCGGCGGTCAACCGACACCGCCGCCGGGGTGGACCTCCCGGTTGCCGGCGGCGGCGCAGGGCTTTCTCGAAAGCGCGACCGTGAAGTATCTGGGCGTCCTGCCACCAACTATTTCGGTAGCCGGCATGGCGGTGCCCGCCGGGGCGACGAGCCTCTCCTTCGCTCTGCCTGGTCCGGCGTATGGCGCGCGCTTGCTGTTCGGCGGGCCGGGGTTTGGCAACCTGCAACTGCTGGTGGATGCGGCGGCCACGCTGCTGACAGCGGTGCTCGATTGCGCCGTGCCGGTGATTCTCGACGGCGCGGCAGTGGGTCTGAGCAAGAGCGCCTGGTTCAGCGGTGTGCTGGCCGACGCGACGATTCAGGCCGAAGTGCTGGCCGCCAGCCAGTTCCTCTTCACCGGGCCGCCGCCCGCCGATAGCGCCACGCTGCTCCAGACTCTGAGCGTCAACATGGGCGCCTTGCTGCTCGGCGACGCGCTGCCGACGTTACAGGCGTCCATCGCGAAGAATATCGGCGCGACCGCCATCGCCAATGCCGCCCCCGTGCTGGGCTGGGCCGAAACCGAGCTGGCGGCGCAGGCCAGCCAGCCGCTCCAGGCGCAGCTGTCGTCCATGACCCTCTCCAGCCCGGCCACCTTCACGCTCGACCTGGCGCCGCTGGCCGGCACGCTGCTGCCGGACCCCCGGCACGGAATGTGGCCCGATCTGGCCGTGACCTATCAGGCGACGGTCACGTATGCTGGCGCATCGCTGGCGCAGGCGAGTGGGCCAATACCAGCGGTCGCGAACACGCCCATCGCGATCGCAATCCCTGGTCTACCCGCTGGCGGCCAGGTCGCCGTCACCACATCCGTCCAGAGCGCGAACGGATCCAGTTACGGTGAGGCGCAGACTCCCGCCGCGTTCGTCCCACCGGCCGACCAGGCGCCTCTCGCCCTGACACTGCTCCTCGACGAACGGACGGTGTCGTTTACGTCGGCCACGCAATACCAGCACAAACAGAAGCTCAGCTATGACCCGGCGGCCAAGGCCCATGTCTGGCAGGTCAGCGCAGCGCCGACGACCGTTGGCCTGGCGCCGGCGCCGGGCGCGGCGTTCCGCGATCTGGTGAGTATTACGCTCCAAGAGGCGTCTGGCGATGTCGGGTACGCCTGGCAGGAGGGTGGTCAGGCCGCGCAATACGCGATGCAGAATATCGGCGTCATCGCGCCCGAGGCCCGGCTGAAGTTCTCGGGCATGGTCTTCGCCCAGCCGCCCTTTCTGGCGTACGATCGGTCCGGCGCGGTGGCCGCCGCTGCTGCCGGGGCAGGCTGGAACGTCTATCTCGACCCCACGACCTACGCGGCCGACAAACTCTATCACCTGCGCGGCGTGGCCCTGGACGGCCAGACGCCGTTCAACCTCAGTCAGACGACGAGCTGGGGCGCCTTTTACAGCCAGCCCGCGCGCCTGACCATTCATCCCGCCGGCCGGGCGATTGCCTGTTTGCAGACCCAGGACGCCGTGCAGATCGTCACGCTGCCCGGCGCGGCGGCCCCGCTGGCCCAGGTACCGCTCGCGACGGTTATCGTCGGGCCAGGCGCCGGCGTTGGCATGGTGAGCGGCCCCGTCGCCGTGGCGCCGACAGCTGCGGGCTACTTCCTGGTGCTGGAGCAAGACAACGCGCGTCTCCAGGCGTTCGATGCCTACGGCAATTCCGTGCCCTACTTCGCCGGTTCGTCGCCGGTGCTGGCGCTCGATTCTGGCCCCGGATTGGTGCAGTATCTCGACCTGGCGATCGGGCTGAACGACGCGCTGTACGTGTTGTCGTATCAGGGGAGCAATCCCCAGGCGGCGGATTACCGGCTAGACCTCTATCAGGCCGACGGCACGCTGTTGAGCCGGACCACCGGCGTCGCCGCCGCCCGGCTCGTCGCCGATAGCTGGGGACGTGTCTATACGCTCAACTACGAGGCGTTGCAGGGGCCGGGCGGCCGGATTGAGCCGTCGATCAGCCAGTGGATCCCGGCGTCGGGCTGAACCGTGCGCTGGACGAGCACGGCGGTAGTGGTCAGGCGCGCTGCCGCTGAGGTGTTGCGCCGAATACATTCGGCGCGAAGGGCGGCTCCGCCGCCACGAAGTCCCTTGCGAGGTACAGGGCAGGTCTACCTGAGTGGTAATCATCCAGCCCCGGCCTCATAGCAAACTCAGTCCGCGCAGGCGGACTTCGTGGCCGCAGCCTTCAGCCTGCGGTTTCAACCGCCGGAGCGCCTACCTGTTACGTGGGAAACGAGGAGCAGATGGCAACGACGACACCGGACTACACACTGACCAGCGACGATTTTGCGGCGCTGACGGCTATCGTCAAAGTCCAGGCTGACCTGGGCGCGACGACGTTGACCGCCAGCGGCCTGCTTGATGTCATGGCGCAACTCTTCAATCTCTCGTATACCCTCATGCCGCCGGTCACCAACACCAGTATCTCCAGCGCGTTCGCTGCCTTTCTCGCGCAACTCGCCGAGGTTCCCACCGGCTTCAGCAATTACGATGTGCCGGCGCTCTGGGTCGCCTATACGTGGGGACATTACGTCCAGACTGACTTCCAGGACTGGTATTATCAGTCGGTCACCTATAACGAGTGGGCCAAGTTGCAGAGCGCCCCGCCAGGACCGTCCGCCTGGCAGACCAGCGTCACGGGCTATCTCGCGACGCTGCAACCGACGCTCTATCCCGCCACCCCCACCTTTATCTATGATATCGATCCTGGCTATCGCCAGGGGGATTGGAACAGTCCCACCTGGGCCCAGACCCAGACCTATTCCTTCGAATACGGCCTCTTCACACCGGACAAGTGGACCGGCGCGGGCCAGGTGAAGACCGGCGCCCCCGCGTTGTGGACGGCGCAAGCGGGTGACCTCGCGGCGACCATGCAAGCGACGGCCTTGACGGACGCGATGTGCCTCTATCTGCTCTACCTGCTGGTGGGACTTTGCACCTCGCCCCGCGCGAGTGACCTGACAACCGTGGCGACGGTCGCGAATCTGGTAACGAATTCGGTGGAAAATCCGAACGACACCTTCATTGACCAGCTGGTGTACTACGCCCTGATGGCCTGGGTTGACCCACGGGGCACGTACCAGTGGACGCACGACCAGCTCACCGCCCAACTCCAGGCGTTCAGCGCGAGCGTGTCCAATGGCGACCCAGCGTCACAGCTGGTGACGCGCACCCTTCAGCAGCAGACGAGCGTCCTGAACTCGACGTCGTCCTACCCGATGACTGATCCGTATAACCCTAGCATCAGTTTCCCGGTGCGGCGCACCGACACACTCGCCGCGCTCAATCAGACGTGGGCGACTCTCCAGTCCATGAAGCACGAAGAGGAGTGAGATCATGAGTTCTGTCTCCCTCTCCACAGGTACCCTGATCACCGCCGATATCTCGACGCTCGTCACCCTGGCGCGGATTCAGGGCGACATCGGCGCGAGTCCCCTCACGAAAGCTGGCCTGACCGACTGCATGGCGCAGTTGAATACCCTGTCGTTCACCGATTATGGCGCGACGGCGAACGCGCAGGTGAAGGGATGGGCGGACTTGCTCTACACGGCCCTCATCGGGACGCAGACCAACTACCAGCAGACGGTGACCGCGCTCTACGCCGCGTACAATTACGGCCTCTACGTCGCCGGGAACTACGAAGCATGGTACGAGATGAGCGGCGATACCTTCGCCAACTTCATGGGGTTGAATGCCTCCTACAACATCCCTGGCTGGACCCCACCGTCACAATCGCCAGCGTGGAGCACGACGCTCACCACGATGCTGAATTACTGGTGGCGCGATGGCAACATGCTCGAACCCCATGTGCCCGGCAATATCATTGACCACTCCGGCGGCTATCAGCAGCAGATAGACTTCCAGGCGAACCTGTTTGATCCGCAGAACTGGACCGATGCCGCGCAGGTGCAGGTCAACGCCAAGCCCCTCTGGGATGCCCAGTCCGCCACGTTGCACGCGCTGGTCACGCAAAGCTCCCTCGCGGAGAATGACGCGCTCCTCGTCCTCTTCCTCCTCGTCGCGATGGTGAACTCGCTCGATGCCCCGTCGCGCAGCCTGGGGTACCAGATCGCGAACCTCCCCACGACATCCCAGGAGCACCCGAACGACACGTTCGCGGACCAACTCGTCTACTACGATCTGTTGGCTCTGGCGGACCCACTGGGAAACTTCGCGCTGACCAATGGCGCGCTGCTGGCGTTGATAAACGCGCTGATCCCTGCCGTGCCGAACCAGGATCCTGGCTCGATACTCTTGAGCAGGGTGCTGACGGAGCAAGCCAAGCTCCTGAACTCGACGTCGTCGTATCCGATGATCGACCCATATAACCCGGCCATCAGCTTCCCGGTGCGACAAACGGATACGCTTGCCGCGCTCAATCAGGCATGGGCGACATTGTCGAGTTGAGCAGACCCGCGGGCGAGTGTATGACCGGCCTGGCTGCCGGGCGATAGGGGCAAAGGAGCAACTCGTGAGCCAGCAAGTGACGACTGAAACTCTTGCCGCCGCCGAACTCCCCGCCGTGCGCGTCTTCCTGGCGACGCAGAACATGCTCGGCAAGAACGCACCCGCTTTCACCGCGCCGGGCGTGCTCGCGCTGATGGCGCAGCTCGATACGCTCGCGAACGCCTACCCGCAGATCAAGAATACGACGCTGCTGGGCTTGATAGACACACTTTACGACGACCTCGCGCAGGTCACGACGGTCTACAAGCAGCCCTTCCCGGCCCTGTATATCGCCTACCATCTGGCAACCTTTCCTTTCAGTCCCTATAGCGAATCCGTTCCTCAGGGTTACTATCCAGGGGGCTTCCTGTCCATAAACCGGGTACAGCAAACGTTCCAAACCTATGACCCAAACGGCAACATCATCACGGTGACGGAAGGGCCGGGAGGCATTCGTGTCCCGGCGCTCAACCAGACGTTTGCAATTGCGCAGCATGGCGTCTACCCCGCCTTCCGGCAGACGTGTGTCCTGATCTATCATCAGGTCGTGCAAGGAGGCGGCA
>DASUBC010000003.1:0-3565 GCA_035763465.1 Thermomicrobiales bacterium | reverse complement strand
CAGCGCCGCCGTGCCCGTTCGCTTCCCGCCAGGAGGGTCTCCCTATGCCGCTCGAACTCTACGACCAGACACTCTCCTACGTGCATGGCGCGAGTGACGTGCCGCTCATCGGCGCGACCATCGGCGACCTGTTCGACCGCGTCGTCGCCCAGCAGCCCGGCCGCGAGGCGCTTGTCTCCTGCCACCAGAATCTGCGCTACACCTACCAGGAATTACAGGCGGCGTGCGACCGCTTCGCGCGCGGCCTGCTGGCGCTGGGCCTACAAAAGGGCGACCGCATCGGCATCTGGGCGCCGAACCACGCCGAATGGGTCGTCGCGCAGTTCGCCACGCCGAAGATTGGCGCGATTCTGGTCAACATCAATCCGGCCTACCGCACGCACGAACTGGAATACGCCCTCAACCAGTCGGGCTGCACGGCGCTCATCATCGCCCCGCCCTACAAGACCTCCGATTACGCCGGCCTGCTGCGCGAGGTCTGCCCCGAACTGCCGGATTGCGCGCCCGGCCACCTGCGCGCCGCGCGCGTGCCCGAGTTGCAGACGGTGATTGCCTTCGGCGACCAGCAGGTGCCGGGCGCGTACCACTGGGACGAGGTGCTGGCGCGAGCCGACGAGGTTGCGGCGGAGACGCTGGCCGCCCGGCAGACCGAGCAGAACTTCGACGACCCCATCAACATCCAGTACACCTCCGGCACCACCGGCTTCCCGAAAGGCGCGACCCTCTCGCACCACTCCATCCTCAACAACGGCTTCTTCATCGGCGAGTGGATGCGCTTCACGGAGCAGGACCGCCTCTGCATTCCCGTGCCGTTCTACCACTGCTTCGGCATGGTGCTCGGCAACCTGGCCTGCGTCACGCACGGCGCGGCGATGGTCATTCCCGCGCCCGCGTTCGACCCGCGCGCCACGCTCACCGCCGTGCAGCAGGAACGCTGCACCGCGCTGCACGGTGTGCCGACGATGTTCATCGCCGAACTGGGCCTGCCGGACTTCGCGGACTTCGACCTCGCCACCCTCCGCACCGGCATCATGGCCGGCTCGCCCTGCCCCATCGAGGTGATGAAGCAGGTCAACGCCAAGATGCACATGGAGGAAGTGACCATCTGCTACGGCATGACCGAGACCTCGCCCGTCTCCTTCCAGAGCACCACCGACGACCCGCTCGACAAGCGCGTGACGACGGTCGGCCGCGTCCACCCACACGTCGAGTGCAAAATCATTGACCCGGCCACCGGCCAGGTCGTGCCGCGCGGCGAGCCGGGCGAACTGCTGTCGCGCGGCTACATCGTCATGCTCGGCTACTGGAACAACCCCGAGGCGACTGCGGCGGCGATTGACGCCGGGCGCTGGATGCACACCGGCGACCTGGCGACGATGGACGCGGAGGGCTACGTCAATATCGTCGGGCGCGCGAAGGACATGATCATTCGCGGCGGCGAGAATATTTACCCGCGCGAAATCGAGGAGTTTCTGTACGGCCACCCCGCCGTGCAGGACGTGCAGGTGATTGGCGTGCCGGACGAGAAGTACGGCGAAGCAGTGATGGCCTGGGTCATCCGCAAGCCCGGCCAGGCCGTCACCGGCGACGAGTTGCGCGCCTACTGCCAGGGCCGCATCGCGCACTACAAAATCCCGCGCTACTGGCACTTCACCGACGCCTTCCCGATGACCATCACCGGCAAGATTCAGAAGTTCAAAATGCGCGAGGCAGCCGTGGCCGAGCTGGGGCTGGAACAGGCGGCGGCGGTACAGACAGCGTAGCGGCCCTCACCCCCGGCTCGCTGACGCTCGCCACCCCCTCTCCCGCCCTGCGGGCGAGGGGGAACTGGCGATGAGCTTGCCGGTGTTCCCCCTCGCCCGCAGGGCGGGAGAGGGGGCCAGGGGGTGAGGGCCGCCGGCGTCAGTGGGCCTGGAGGAACGCGCGCACCGCATCGCGGTACGCCGGGTAGTTGTCGCGGCGGATGTTGTGCCCCGCGTTCGGGATCTGCACGACCTGCCCGGCGCGCAGCAGCCCGGCCGCCTCGCGCGCCGCCGCCGGTGTGACGATCGCCCCGCGTGCCACGTCGGCCGTCAGCAGCAACACTGGGCAGGTGATCGCGCGGGCGACGGCACGCCAGTCGCCCCAGGGTCGCCGCCCCATGCGGGCGAGGAGGCGCTGGTCGAACTGGACGCGCGCCTCGATCCAGAGGGCGCGGTCCTCCTCCGACCAGCCGGGGTTCGTCTGCTGGGCGAAGGCCGCGCGCTCCTCGGGCGGCAGCGCCGGGAGGGTACGGATCACGCTCACCCACTCCGGCGTGCCGACCGCGCCGGGCGGCGGGGTCGCGCCGGCGGCGTCGCGCCAGCCCGGGTCCTCCAGGACCGCGCAGCGGATGCCGTCGCCCAGGTGCGCCGCGACCGCCGACGCCGTCCCGGCCCCCATCGAGTGCCCGACCAGCGCCGGGCGCGCGAGGGCGAGGTGCCGGATGACCGCGATTACATCGTCGCGGGCCTGGTCGGGCGCGGGGTCGGGGCCGGGATAGTCCGACCGGCCGTGCCCGGCCGCGTCGAGCGCGACGAGGTCGTAGTCGGCCTCCAGGTCGCGGACGAGGGGCGTCCACATCAGCCCATTGTTGGTGAAGCCGTGCAGCAGGATCACGGGCGGCTTGCCGCGCACACCCGCCCGGTAGTACTGGACCTTGCGCCCGTTGATGCTGAGATCGCTTTCTTGCCAGGCTACCATCGTGTCCCTCCATCGTTCGTCCGGCGCCGCTGGCGCGAGTGTACCCGCTGCGCCCCACCGGCGCTACAGGCCGGCGCCGGGCAAACGGCGCCCGCAAAACGTCGCCATGCTGCAAGACTATAACTGGATAGATGTTGCAAGAATGTGGATTGGCGAACACCGTATGGTGGACGCAGCGACGTGGCGCGATGGTTGCTTCGCCCTGGCGCATACCAGGAGGTGTATGATGAATGATAGACAGGAACCACCGCAGCGGCCTAATGATAACGGTAACCTGCAACGCGCTCGCGGATTGCGGCGCGTCAGGCGTTTCCTATGGGGAACAGGCAGCGTAGCCCTGCTGACCAGCATGGTGCTGCTGATGGCCGCACTGATGGGCGCGCCGGGTTCGGGGGCTGCGCCGCAAGCCCCGGGCAATCCGGCCCCCTCCAGTACCAGCAGTGCAACAACGAGCCTGAAGACCATTTCGGCCAAGGCGCTGACCGACCACGGGTGCGACAGTACAGAGTGGCACTTCGTCATCAATCAGCTTGCCAGTGCAGACAAGGCGCCCGCGTCCATTCACGTCACCTGGGCGAATGGCAGCGCCGCAGATGTCCCGCTCGCGAAGTTCACCGGCGGGGTGGCCCACTACAGCACGACGGCGAACCTCACCTCGACTGTCACCAGCGCCACGACCCAGATCTACAGCGCCTGGGGCGGCGAGTTCAACCTGAGTTCGGGTCCGTGCGGCACGAGCACGACCACGGCGTCTACGACTTCCTCAGCTGCTGTGGCTGGGCGCAGCGGTTCTCCTGCTGCGGCGTGACGACTAGCGGCCCAACCAGCCACAGCGCCCCCGTGG
>DASUBC010000002.1:0-2165 GCA_035763465.1 Thermomicrobiales bacterium | reverse complement strand
CCGGCGAGATGGGCATCGGCAACACGACCGCCGCCAGCGCGATTGTGGCTGCCATTACCGGGGAGCACGCGGCGGTCGTGACCGGCCGGGGGACGGGCGTGGATGGCCTGGCGCTACGGCGCAAGGTTGGCGTCGTCCGGCAGATGCTCGCGGTCAACCGGCCCGATTCCGCCGACGCGCTCGACGTGCTGGCGAAAGTCGGCGGCTTCGAGATCGGCGGCCTGGCCGGTCTCATCCTGGGCGCGGCGGCGGCGCGCGTGCCGGTCGTCCTCGACGGCTTCATTACGGCCGCCGCCGCCCTGATCGCCGTGGGTCTCTGCCCTGCCGTGCAGCCCTACCTGATCGCCGGGCATCGCTCGACCGAGCCGGGCCACACGGTCGCGCTCGACCGCCTGCACCTGGAACCGTTGCTCGATTTGGGGCTGCGTCTTGGCGAGGGGAGCGGCGCGGCCCTGGCGATGGCGCTGGTAGACGCCGCCGCGCGCCACCTGGCCGAGATGGCTACCTTCGCCGAAGCGGGCGTCGCCAACGTGGAATAGGGGACGGATGAACCGCCAAGACGCCAAACAGTCGCCAAGCACGCCAAGTGGATTCCATTCTTCTTTCTATTCTTGGCGATCTTGGCGCTCTCTTGGCGTCTTGGCGGTTCATCCGTCCCTAATCTGCACTCCGCACTCCGCAGCCCGCAATTCCCAATGGGTCTGATCGCCGCGCTCGCGTTCCTGACCGCGCTGCCGGTGTCGCGCCGGGAGGCGTCGGCGGGCGCGCGGGCGCGGGCGCTGTGGGCTTTTCCGCTGGTCGGGGCGTTGATCGGTGGGCTGCTGGTTGTACTCGATCTGGCGTTGTCGCCGGTGCTGCCGGTGGGGCCGCGCACCGTGCTGCTGCTGATCGCGCTGGCGGCGGTGACGCGCGGGCTGCATTTCGACGCGTTGATGGACGTGTGTGATGGGCTGTTCGGCGGCTTTACGCCGGAGCGGCGACTGGCGATCATGCGCGATAGCCATGCCGGCGCGTTCGGCGTGCTGGGCGCGGCGCTCGATCTGCTGTTGCGCTACGCGGCGTTGACCGCGCTGGGCGGTCACTGGCGCGTCGCCGGGTTACTTCTGCCGGCTATCGCGGGTCGCTGGGCGATGACGATCGCCATCGTCGCCTTTCCCTACGCGCGGCCGGAGGGTTTAGGCCGAGCCTTCAAGGACGCGGCCGGCTGGCGCAATGTGGCCGGCGCGGCGCTGGTGGCGCTGGCGCTGGCAACAGTCGCCTGGTGGCCGGGCGGCGCGGCAGTATTGCTGCTGGCGCTGCTGGCGCTGCTGCTCGGGGCGTGGTTCATGCTGCGTCGCCTGCCGGGGCTGACTGGCGATTGCTATGGCGCGTTGAACGAGCTGGTTGAAGGGGTGGTGCTGGTGGCGATTGTCGTGGCTCAGGCGCTCGTGATTGGTGGGCAGCGATGAACGAACTGGTGTTTATACTCGGCGGAGCGCGCAGCGGCAAGAGCGCCTACGCGGAGCGCCGGGCGCGCGAGCGGGCTGGTCCGGTCGTCTTTGTCGCCACCGCGACGGCCAGTGACGACGAAATGGCCCGGCGCATCGCCGCGCACCGGGCGGGCCGGCCGACGGACTGGACGACGATCGAAGCGCCCGTGGCGGTCGCGGCGCACCTGGATGCGCTGCCGCACGCGACCGCCACGGTGATCGTTGATTGCCTGACACTGCTGGTGTCGAACCTGTTGCTGGCGCACGAGGCGGAGGGCGAAGCGGCTGTGTCGCGCCGCGTCGAGGCCGAGATTGACGCGCTACTTGAGCGCTACGCAGCTGGCACGGCAACCTGGCTGGTGGTGTCGAACGAGGTTGGACTGGGCCTGGTGCCGCCCTATCCGCTCGGACGGTTCTACCGCGACCTGCTCGGCCGGGTTAACGCGCGCGTCGCGGCTCGCGCCGACCGTGTCTACCTCATGGTCGCCGGCCTGCCCATTGATGTGAAGCGCCTGGCTGAAGATAGGGGCGACTAACCGCCAAGATGCCAAGAGGGCGCCAAGAGTGCCAAGAGAAAACGTGTACAGCTCCCGTGGCGCGAGCCGGCGCCGTCGTCAGCCGCCGCGCCATGCCCGGGGGCGCGGCTTGCGGTGGGCTGACGACGGCCCGCGCCAGGCGGCCTGCGCGGCGCTAACC
>DASUBC010000001.1:0-5078 GCA_035763465.1 Thermomicrobiales bacterium | reverse complement strand
CGCGACGAAGCACCCCGCCCCGATACCTCGCTGGAACAGCTCGCGCGGTTGCAGCCGGCGTTCGACCCCGCCGGCACGGTCACGGCGGGCAATGCGCCCGGCGTCAACGACGGCGCGGCGGCGCTCGTCGTCACGAGCGCGGCGTGGGCGCGCGAGCACAGACTGAGGCCGCTGGCGACGATCGTGGCGCACGCCACCGCCGCCTGGGACGTGCCCTACCTTGCCTATACGCCCGCGCTGGCCGCGCAAAAGGCGCTCGACAAAGCAGGGCTGTGCTTGCAGGATATTGACCTCTTCGAGATCAACGAAGCGTTCGCCAACGTGACGATCATCGCCGCGCGCCGGCTCGGCCTGCGCGAGTCCGACCTGGAGCGCCTGAACGTCAACGGCGGCGCCATCGCGCTCGGGCACCCGATCGGCGCCAGCGGCGCCCGCCTCGTCACCACGCTGGCCTACGAACTCCGGCGGCGCGGCGGCGGGCGCGGCCTCGCAGCGATCTGTAGCGGCGGCGCGCAGGGCGACGCCGTGATTATCGAAGTGACGAGTGATGAGTGACGAGTGATGAGCGGTTCATATCGGCGCGGTGCTGGTCGCTCGCACCGCGCTAGTCCAATGCTACTCGTCACTCGTCACTCATCACTCGTCACTCGTCACTGGAGGACGCCATGCCGCTCATCCTGCCCTACGGCGACAAGTGGCCGCGCGTGGCCGACGATGCCTATATCGCGCCGAACGCGACGCTGATCGGCGACGTGACGATCGCGTCGGAGGCGAGCGTCTGGTTTGGCGCGGTGTTGCGCGGCGACGACGAGGCGATCCAGATCGGGCCGGGGAGCAATGTGCAGGATAACGCGGTCATTCACGCCGACGTTGGCTGTCCGACGATCGTCGGGGCCAGGGTGACGATCGGGCACGGCGCGATCATCCACGGGGCGCGCGTGGACGATGGCGCGCTGATCGGCATGGGGGCGACGCTGCTGAATTGCGCGCATATCGGGGCGGAGAGCGTCGTGGGGGCGAACGCGCTGGTCAGCGAAGGGAAGGATTTCCCGCCGCGCTCGCTGATTCTCGGCGTGCCGGCGAAAGTGGTGCGCGAGCTGGACGACGAGGCCGCGCGGGAAATGTTGAGCGGCGCCGACCACTACATCGCGCGCGGTAAACGCTACGCGAACCTGGCGCCAGCGGAGCGCGGCGCGGATTGACCCGCGCCGTCACGATGAATTGCGCCGCGTGAGCGGCGACACAGGAAGGATCGGAGCATGGGGTTTGCGCGCAGAACGTTGAAGTTTGGCGGTGGTCTGGCTCTGGGCGCGGCTATCGGCACAGCTATTTCGGTCTTGCTGGCGCCGCAGAGCGGACCAGAACTGAAAGCCGAGTTGAGCGACCGCGCCGAAACGGCCCGCCGGGCCGGCGAAGAAGCCGAGCTACTGGAGCAGGAGCGCCTGCGGCAACTCTTCCGTGTGTCCGTCAAAAATCCTATGGCGCTGACCGGCCAGTATGACGGCGCGAAGAAGGCCGAAAAGACTGAGGCCGACAAAGCGCGCGAGCAGGCGCGCAAAGAGCAAGAAGAAGCCGAGAAGGCGCGTCAGGCCGCAATGAAAGCCGAAGAAGAGGTGCGGCGGGCGCAAGAGAAAGCGCGCAAAGCCGGCGAGAAAGCCGCGAAGGAAGAAGCCGACGCGGCCCAGGCGCGCGTGACCGCCGAACAGAAGTCCGGCCGGAGTTAACTCGTTACTGGATTGTCCTTAGCCCTTGCTTGCGGACGGCTGTAGTCGTACTGGGGTCGTCGCGTGAATGGCCCGCAGTCGCGCCGCGAGCGCCCAGCCAAGCAAGCCGAGCGCGGCGACGCCGAGGAATGGCTGGACGGGAGCGAAATAGGTTAGCGCGCCACTGGCGCCAAGCGCCAGCAGGGCGACTTTGTTGCAGATTGGGCACCCGATCGCCAGAAACGACAGGATGCCGCCCGCAGTCAGTTTCCCCTCGCCGAGCGGGCACGCGGCCGGCAGCGCATAGGTCGCGCCGAGCGCGGCGGCCAGCAGCGTGGTCAGCGCGAGAAACACCCAATCCAGCGGGCGGGACGGCAACATTCGCATGAACCACGGATTCGGAATCAGCGCCGTCGGCACACCGATCAAGACAAACGTGGCACCGCCCGTGCCCAGCGCGGCGGCGAGCATGATCGCGAGCGTACGGCGTGAGGAGTTCATGCGCGCTGTCTCCATATAGTCAGCAAGAGTCAATCATTCCCTGCCACTATGCTAGCGTTGCCCGCTGGCGGTGTCCAGCGGTTGCGGCACGGGGCCGCGCAGGCGGATGGTGTCACCGGCGATGGTCAGTGTGGCGCGCTCGCCTGGACCGACCAGCAAGAGATAGGCGCCTGGTGGGCGCTGGTCTGGAATTGTGGCGGGCGGCGCGGTCGCGATGAGGAGCGTCGCGCCGGTGGCGAACGCCGCGCGAAAGTTGTCCTGCGTGGCGCGCGGCGCCAGCGCGCCGTTGACCGGCGCCAGAGACGCCGTGTTGCCCTGAGCGATTGTGAGTGCGAGCGCGCCGGCCGCGATCCGCACGCTGGCCGGTGTCGTACTCGTCAGCGCCGGCGCCAGGTCAACGACCAGGCTGGCATCGCGGCCCAGCGTCACACGCTCGCCGTCGGCGACCTCCTCCAGCGGGATCGCCCGTCGCGCGCAGACCTCGCGCAGCGCGGCCTGCGCCGCGCTCGCCGGCTGATCAGCCGCCGGCATGAGTAGCGCGACCGCGCCCACATCGCCGTGCCGGGCCAGTTCGGTCGCGCCCGGCAGATCGCGCGGGTCGAGCACCACCAGCAGGTCCAGCCGGCGATTCCAGGGCCACCACTGGCGCCCCAGCGCGGCCGGCACATCGGCCAGACCGCCACCGCCGCCGATCAGCACACGCCCGCCGCCCGCGCCTTCCAGCAGCACGCTCAGGCTATCGCTGCCGATGAACGTCAGCCGGGGCGCGGCGGGCGGCCGGTCGAGCAAGACGATTGGCAGCAGCACGGCCACCACCAGCGCAAAGACGGCGATGCCACGCGCGATTTCACGCCGCCACGAGCGCGGCGCGGGCGGCGTTGGTGCGGGTGTTGGCGCGTCGGCTGGCGCGGTCATGCGCGCGATGGTAGCAGCGCCGGGCATCGCTCGCAATTCCATACACCAAGTCGCGGCGCGTTATCGCACGGCCAGCGCCAGTGTCTCGTAGTCCGCCAGGCTGCCGAGCGGCTGTAGCCGCCCGTCGTCCAGACTCAGGACGCCGGTGACGCCGATGCGACCGAGGAAGTAGCGGTCGTGCGAGGCGACGACGAGCGGGCCAGGATAGTCAGCCAGCGCCGCCTCGATGCGCTCCAGGGCCGCGACGTCGAGGTGGCTCGTCGGCTCGTCGAGCAGCAGCAAGTTCGCGCCGCTGGCGACCAGCAGCGCCAGCGCCAGTTTCGCTCGTTCGCCGTAACTGAGCTGGTCGAGCCGGCGATAGACCTCGTCGCCGGTGAAGAGGAACTTATCGAGGAAGGCCCGCGCTTCGTCCTCGTAGCCGACCACCTGTGCCCGGAAGGTGTCGAGCACTGTGCGCGCGCTGGCTTCCGGGTCGCCGCCATGCTCCTGCGGCAGGTAGCCGACGCGTACGCCGTCGCCGTAGCGCACCGTGCCGCCGACCGTGCCGTCCAACTGCCCGGCCAGGGCGCGGAGCAGCGTGCTCTTGCCGCTGCCGTTCGGCCCCACCAGCGCCAGACGATCGCCACCATGCACATCGAGGTCAACGCCGTCCAGCACGGTCACCGCGTCTGGCCTCGCGCCAAAGGTGACGCGCAGGTCGCGCGCCGACACCGCCAGGCGGCGGTCGGTCAGCGCGGTCTCGGCCAGGTCGTGCAGGTAGAGGCGCTTCGGGTCGTCCGGGCGCTCGACGCGCTCTTCGCTTTCGATGTAGCGTTCCAGCCGGCGTTCCTGCGACTTCGCCTTCTTCGCCACTTTCTTCGACAACCGGCGCAGGTGGTCGTTCTGGGTCGAGGTCTCCGTGTAGAGCGAATGACTCTTCGTCACGGCGATCTGCCGCTCGAACGCTGCGATCCGCTCCTGTTGATCCTGGTAGGCCGCCTCCTGCTTCGCGCGCTCGCGCACCTTCGCGGCGGTGTAGTCGCTGTAGGTGCCTTCGTAGCGCCGGATAGTGTGCGTCTCGGCGTCGAGTTCGAGGATGGCGCGCACCGTGCGGTCGAGGAACTGGCGGTCGTGCGAGACAATGATCGCCGCGTGCGGGCTGGCGGCGACGAAGCGTTCCAGCCAGAGCAGCGCGGGCAGGTCGAGGTAGTTGGTCGGCTCGTCCAGCAGCAGAATCGTCGGCTCGGACAGGAGCAGCCGCGCCAGCGCCAGCCGCGTCTTCTGGCCGCCACTGAGCGACGCGACCAGGCGGTCAGCGGCGATGTCGCGCAAGCCCAGCCCGTCGGCGACCGCCTCGACCCGCGCCTCGACATCGTAGCCGCCCAGCCGCTCGAAGCGCTCGGCCGCCACGCCATACGCGGCGATAGCGGCCTCTTGCTCCGCTGGCGCAAGGTCCGGCGCGGCCATTGTCGCGGTGGCCTGCGCCATCGCCGTCCGCGCGGCGTCAAGTTCGGGATTCACCGCCGTCAGCGCCTCGCGCACCGTGCGCGCCAGGTCCGCTTCGGGATACTGCTCCAGGTAGCCGGCGCGGTCGCCCGGCCCGAGCGCGACCGCGCCGCCGTCCTGTCGCAGCCGCCCCGCGATAATTTTCAGCAGCGTGCTCTTACCGCTGCCGTTCGGCCCTACCAGCCCGACCCTTTCCCCGGCGTTGAGGACAAAAGAGACTCTGTCCAGAACCACGCCATCAGGAAAGCGTTTCGCCAGATTACTAACTTTCAGCATCGCCCCTCCCCGTGTCCGCGCCAGGCGCGCGACACACCACCACAGCGCGCGTCGCGCGGCGGCGGGGCTGATGCTGCTCTATGCTGCAAGTGCGCGTTCGCGCGGGAAAACCGCGCCGGGAGCGGATTCTATTCAGCCGTTGCCGCCGCTGGCGACGCGCCACCCCTGCCCGGCCCAAAACGCCGGAGCATTGTCGTT